>JBKJRG010000010.1:0-3725 GCA_046594805.1 Opitutaceae bacterium
ACCCGTCACATTGATCCGGCGGACCTTTAACTTGCCCAGCGCCATCGTCTGCGTCGCCAGCACATCGCGGATCTGCGTGGTGCCGATGCCGAACGCCACCGCGCCGAAAGCGCCATGCGTGCTCGTGTGCGAATCGCCGCACGCAATCGTCGTGCCCGGCTGCGTGATACCCTGCTCGGGCCCCACGATATGCACGATGCCCTGCTTGCCCGACGCGCGATCGAAAAACGTGATGCCAAACTCGGCGCAGCTCCGGCGCAGCTCGTCCATCATGGCCTGCGCCAGCGGATCGCGGTACGGCTCGACGAGCTGGTCCGTCGGAATGATGTGATCGACCGTCGCAAACGTCCGCTGCGGCATCGCGACCTTCAGCTTGAGGTCGCGCAGCATCCCGAACGCCTGCGGGCTCGTCACCTCATGGATGAGATGGGTGCCCACGAGGAGCTGCGTCTGGCCATTGGCCAGCTGGCGGACGGCGTGGGCGTCCCAGACTTTTTCGAAAAGGGATTGGGGCATGGCAGGGAAGGGCAAAGTTTGGAGTTTGGTGTTCGGAGTCTGGTGTTGGATGCCAAGCCAGAACCCAAACGACGCCCGACAGGATAGCGAGACCCGCCATACCTGGGAAATACTTATTTGGCTGTCAGTGATGCCGCAAAAGCATCAGGCTTGGTGTACTTCAGGCCGCACAACTCAAAACCCAAAACCCAAAACTCCAAACCCCAAACCGAAAGCGAAGCTTTCCTGCCCCGCGAATTCCAGTTCCCTTTCGAGCTCCGCCACCTCGTGTACTTCCGCGAAGTGGCCCGGCAGCTGCATTTTCGCAAGGCCGCGGAGACCCTCGCCATCGCCCAGCCCGCGCTCAGCCGAGCCATTGCCCAGCTCGAGCAGGCCTTGGACGCTGATCTGCTCAACCGCACGCGTCGCGGCGTGGAAGTCACGTCCGCCGGCCAGCTCTTGCTCGAGCGCACCGCACCGCTGCTGTCCGCCCTCGCGGCTATTCCCGGCGAGCTGCAGGCCCTCGCCGCGGGGGAGGTCGGCCACGTGCGCGTCGCCTTCACTGGTCTGGCGATGGCCACCGTGCTGCCACCCATCCTGCGCGAGTTTCACCAGCGCCATCCGCGCATCCGGCTCGAGCTGACGGAATCGCCGACCTCCGCCCAACTCGCTTCCCTCCGGACCGGCGACCTCGCGTGCGGATTTTTTCACCCGGATGCGCCGATGCCCGGGCTGCGGACCCGGCTGCTCCTCCGCGAACGAAACGGCGTGCTGCTGCCCGCCGCCCACCCGCTCGCCCGGCGCGAGATCCTGCGGCTGCGTGATCTGGCCGCCACGCCTTTCGTGCTCTTTCCCCGCGCCCACAATGCGGGCTTCTACGATCGCATCCTGGCCGCCTTTGCCCGCGCGGGAATCACCCCGAGGATTGCCGAGGAAATCTGGCCGCGGGCCAACGGCATTGGTTTGGTCCGCGCCGGGCTTGGCGCAACCTTCATGACGCCGTCGGAAGCCCAGCACCTGCCACCCGACATCACCTTCCGCCCGCTCAACGGCCCCGCGCCCGAAAGCCGGCTGGTCCTCGGCTGGCGCCACCCTGCCCCGGCCGACCCCGCGCTCGCCGCTTTCCTCGCGGTCGCGGTAACAACGACGACCTGAAGCTGAATGGGGCGGGGGCGCCCCATCCCCAACCTCCGGAATCCTCGATCCGCAATCCCGATCCGCAATCCACGATCCGCAATTCTCCTACTTGGTTTCTTTGATCAGTTTCACCAGCCGTCCCAAATCTGCTTCCAACTGGCTGTTCGGATCGACCTTCAATGTTCTCCGGGCCCGCTCCACGGCTTTCGTCGCCTCTCCCGGCTGGCGCAACTGCATTAAGTGCTCGGCGAAAGTCACCACGACCTGATCGAAGAAACTCACGCCCGCGCCGCGGCCGTATTGATCCACCACCGAGTTGTAGCTGCGGATTTGCTCGGGGAGCGGCTGCGACTTGATGGCGCGCAACACAATTTCCCGCGCCTGCTGCACGCTCAGGTCCGTGCGGTCTCCCTTATTCTTTAGAGCGATTCGCCGAATCTCGGTGTCGGCCTCGCTGGTCTGGCCGCGCGCACGGAGGCTGTCGGCCACCCGGTTCACGTAGTGCGCCTCCAAATCCGGATAGCGCTGAAACGCGAGAGCCGCCTCACGGAGCACGTTCTCCACGGTCCGCGCGTCGCGACCCTGCTGGCGGGTGGCGGCCAGGAGCGTTTCCCATCCCGCCTGGTTCCGGCGCTCGAAATTCACCGCCTTGCGCGCGGCCGCCACCGCGGCCGCGGGCTTGCCGCCAGCCAGATAAGCCTCGGCGAACGCGGCGTGCACCCGCGATTGCCGGAAGGACGGCAGCTCGCGAAATCGCTCCGAAAGAAACTGCAGCTCGTGGTCCGAGAATTCCCGCCAGGTCTGGGGATCCCGGGCATAGCCGGTGACAAACCGCTGCTCGGCATAGCGCCCCGCATCGAGCTGCCATTTCTGGCTGCCATCGAGAAAGCCGAACCACGCGTGGCGGCCGTCGTTGCCGGCACCATAGATGAGCAGCGTAGGCACGCCGCGCGCCTTCCCGACCTGCGTGGCAAAATAGGCCTGGTCCGCGCAGATTCCGCCGGCCGCGAGGATTTCCGGCAAGGTGTAGCTCCGGCCGGGCCAGGACGCGACATTGGCGGCCAGGCGATCCGTACGATAGCGGATCATGGTGTAGGCCTGCGGCAATTGCGCGAGCGGGCGGCTGGCCGACTGTTGCGCCCATTCGAGCTCGGCAAAGGGCGCCGCGGCATCGACCACGAATTTGAGCTCTTCGGCCCCGAGTCGCGCCAGGCGATGCTGCGTCCGCCCGAGCTGCTCCTGCTTGATCCACCACGCAAAGGCGTCCGCCGGCGCCGGCAGTCGGCGCGGCAAGGCCGACGGGCTCACCTGGCCATGCGGCCAGATCGGCGGCGGCGGCAGGTCGTACACCACCGCGATGGCGAGCGCGAGGGCAGCATGACTCTTGAACCGCGCCGGATCCCGCCGATGAAGCTCGTTCAGGATTTGAAAAACCGCCGGCACGTAGTCGACCGGTTGCAGCAGCGCAAAAAACTCCGCGGAGAATCCCGCCTGGCCGATCAGCCACGCCTGCAGCTCCGGCGCCAGCGCGCTGGCCAGCGGTTTGCCGACCGGCGTGAACGTGGACGGCATGTTGGGATGACCCACTTTCGCCGCGTTGATCGCCTCAATCCACCGCGGGATAAACTCCGTGTCCGTTTGGGCGAACAACGCCGCCCAGCGGTAAGCGTCGAACCACGGTTCCGCGGCCAGCAGCTTGTCCTGTTCGTAACTGCGCCATGCGGCCGACCGTAGCGTCGCGATCTGCGGAGCCCAGCCGTCCCGCTGCGCCGCGGCATGCACGGCGGCGAGTCGTGCCGCCGTGGGCGGCTGCTGCGTTTCCGCGTCGGGTATTGGCGCCGGCTGCGCGCGAACCGACGCCAGCGACGCGGTTAGCGCCAGCAACAGGAGCGAAACTCGAACACGGAGGACCACGGAAAACATACGGGCAGCGGATGAGGGAGTGCTTTCAAACCCGCCCCCTTTCTTTTTCCGCCATGCTGAGCGGCTGCAAAGCATCTCTGTCCTCCCAGGTGGAAAAATAACAGCGATCCTTCGCAGTCGCTCAGGATGACGGCCTATGGCCGGGAAAATGGTTTGAAGACACGTCCTAG
>JBKJRG010000289.1:0-5564 GCA_046594805.1 Opitutaceae bacterium
TCACGACCACGGCCAGTTGTCCGCCGCGATCGGGATCTATCGCCAGCTCCTCACCACGCCGGGCACCGATCGGGTCCCGCTGGTGATGGGACTCGCGGCGGCGCTGCTCGAAGACGGTCGCGCCGCCGAGGCCGAAGCGGCCCTGGCCTCCGTGCCGGAGCCGAGGTCCGCGGCCTGGCATTTGCGGGCCGGTCTGGCGGCGCTGCAACTGCGCCGCCGCGATGCGGCGCAAGCCGCATGGGATGCCACGAAGCCCGACGAGTTGCCCGAACCTGATCGCGCGTGGTATCTTTTTTTGCAGGCTGCCCTCTACGATACGCTCCCCACCCCCGACGTCACCAAGGCCAACGATCTCTACAACCAGGCCAAGGCGGCCACGAAATCCGAGTTGGCGAAGGCGCGATTCCAGTCGGCGGCGGAGCGAGTGCGGCTGCGCCGGGAACCGCCGGGCAATGAAGTGGTGGAGCAAACGCGGAGAGCCTACGAGCAGTCGGCGGGACGGGTCAGCGGGTACCGCTCTGCCCAGGATTTGGCCGTCATGCTGGCCGCACGGGATCAAAAAGCAGAAGCGGTGCAGTTTCTTCAGCGGGTCTTGCAGACGGTGCCGGCCCAGGAACGCGGGTGGCGCGATGAATTCAACATCCTGCTCGGGCTGATCGGCGATCATGGGCGCACGCGTGAGGCGCGTGCTGCCCTTGCCCAGCTCCTCGCGACCGGCAGCAAGCCGGATGTGCAGCGACAGGCATTGCAGCTCCTGGCGGATGCCTCCCAGGTGGAACCGGCGCGCAGCCAGTTCCGCGCCGAGCTGAACCGGTTGATCGGGGCGGCCCAGCCCCATCCGATCAGGGAAAGCCTGCTGTACTTTCGCGCGCAGCTCGCGTTGGCAGATCGGGATCATCCCGGAGCGGAGCGCGACGCCAATTTGCTGCTGCGCGAATTTCCGGGTTCGCCGCTGCGGGTGCACGCGTATGGGCTCCTGACCCAGTCGGCTTGGGAACAGGGCAGGTATCGACTGGCCGCGGAAAACGCCCACCAGGCCCGCGGCGTTCTTCGGGCCGACGCGGCCGCGGCGCCGGGTACGGCCCGGGCCCGCAGCGAACTGGGCATCCTGGAGGCGGAAGCGTGGTTTCGCGCGGGCGACCAGGCCGAGCGGATCGACCGCAATCCCGGGGCGAGCCGGGTGGATTATCGCCGGGCAGCCGATGCGTACGTGGCCGTGCTGCTGGAACGGTCGGGAGGATTGGATGCGCGCAAGCTTCCCGGACTGATCCTGCAGCGCGTGATCGCGGAAATAAAGATCGGCGCCGCCGACGCAGCGAACGTCCTCGACGGGCTCGCCGACGACCCGGGTTTCGATCTCGAGCATCGTTGGATGGCAGAGTGGAGCCTGGCCCAAGCCTTGAAGGTGAAGGGGGACATCGAGCCCGCCTTGTCCCGCGTGACCCGCCTGCTTGCCGAGACAGGCGCGGAAGCCGCCCGGCTGAAGCCGGAATTGCGGGCGCGCATGGCCTGGCTGGAGGCGCGGCTGGCGTTTGACGCGGGAAAATTCGAGCAGGCCCTGGCGCTGACCGAGCGTTTGCTCGGAGGGCTGGGGGATGTCGGCCCCCGGCTGCGGGGGGAGATCACCAGCATCGTGGTCCTCTTGAAAGGCCGGGCCGAATTCGCGCTCGGGCGCGAGCCGGCCGCGGTTGCGACCCTGGAGAAGTTGCGCGAGGATTACGCGAACACCGACGCCGCCATCTACTCCCACCTGATTGAGGCGGCGCACTACGAGAGCCAGGGCAAAATCGTGGACGCCCAGTTGCGGCTCACTCGGCTGACCGATCGATACAAGGAAAGCAAATACATGCCGCTCGCGCTGTTCCAGCTGGCGCTGCTCTCCGAACAGCTCGGCCGCAAGGAAAACCTCGAGGAGGCCAACAAGCGCATCGAGGATTTGATCAAGGTTTCGACCGCGGCCGGGGAGGACGAAGGGGACCTGGTCTTCGCGGCCCGCCTCAAACAGGGCGACCTGTTCCGGCGCTTGAGCGATTTCGCCTCCGCGCAACGGGCGTACGAGGAGCTGGTCAACAAGTATCCGCAGCGACCTGACGTTGTGCTGGCGCAGCTCAGGCTGGCGGAGACGCACAATGCACAGTCGGCCGCGGACACGACCGGCAGCCACGCCGCCGTGGCGCGGCTCAAATTCGAGGAGCTCCGCGATCGCGTGGATGCCCCGGCCGACGTGCGGGTCGAGGCGGGCTACAACCTCGGCAAGCTGCTCGCCCGCCAGAACAAGTTCGAGGAAGCGATTAACGTGTGGTGGCGCGATGTCATCGGTCCCTTCCTGAGGGATACCCCACCGCCGTTCGAGCCCCACGCCACGCGGCCCTTCTGGCTGGCGCGCACGTTGATCGAGCTGGGCGAATTGCAGGAGCAGCAGTTGAAATTGGAGCAAGCGAAGGATTCGTACCTGCTCCTGCTCCAGGCCAAACTGGGGCACGGCGAAAGCATCGCGCGCAAGAATCTCGAGCGCCTCGGGGTGTCCGCCGCGAACCTATGACCGCCGGCTTTATTTGCCTTTCCACCTGTAAATTTGCCCGCGGTACGGTAGCGCTCTCATCATGACAGGATTGAATCTCACCGTTTTTGCCCGGGGCGGCCCGATGGTCTGGGTCTTGGCCGCGCTCGCGATCCTCGGGTTGATGCTCGTCATCGAGCGCTCGCTCTACCTGCATCGCGGACAAATCCGGGCGAAATCATTCGTCGATGGCATCAAGAACATCCTCGCGAAGCGGCGGCTGATTGAAGCGCTCACCCTGTGCGAGGAAACCCCGGGCCCGGTGGCGGCGGTGGTCAAGGCGGCGCTTTTGCACGCGGACGACCCCGCGGATGTCATGCGCTTCCACGTGCAGGAGGCGGCCGTGGTGGAATTGCCGGCGCTCGAACGCCGGCTCGGTTCCATCGCCGCCATCGCGCAGGTGGCGCCACTCGTCGGTTTGCTCGGCACCGTGCTCGGCCTGATCGTGACCTTCACCGCCTTTGAAAAAGGCGGCCACTACGCGATGCCGGCGGCGCTCTCGGCTGGATTGTGGCAGGCGCTGATCGCGACCGCGGCCAGTCTCGCCCTGGCCATCCCGGCTCACCTGGCTTATCATTTTCTCAGCGGCCGGGTGCGCGCGGTCGTCCGGGACATCGAATGGTCGGCCAACGAGATCATGAAGTATCTCCTGACCGAGTATCGTGGCGTCCGCTCGACCGTGGTCGAGGACGTCGCGGTCCGCGAAATCGCCGGAAAGAAATGATCACCCGGCCACTCGACCTTGCCTCCAGGTTGCGCGCGGCTCCCCGCTCGCTGGACGCGCTTTTCTTTGTGAACGCCGGGCTGCTGGTGGTTTTCTTTTCGATCTTTGGCTCTCCGCTGGTGTTGCTGCCGGCCCTCGCGGTCGACTTCCAGTTGCCCGAAGTCAGCGGCGCAAACGCGGACGCGCGGCCCGCCACCCATTTTATCACGGTGCTGAACGCCGGGCAGATCCTGGCCGGCGACGGCGTGCGCACCCCCGTTCAACTTGATGCATGGCTCAATGAACAGGCGAACCTATGGAAGATGAAACCGGCAAAAAAGGGCAACGCGGTTGCCTCCCCGACTTTGCTGGTCCTCGCCAGCAGGCGGGTTGAGTTGTCGGTCCTGACGGACATTGCCGGAACGGCCCGCGCGGCCGGCTTCGATGTCCGGGTGGCCGCGACGGAACCCACCGCCCCCCCGACTGGGGTAACGGCCCGGCCATGAGCACGTTGGTAATCGAGAACCGGAGCCGTTGGGCCATGGCAGGGGCTTCGTCCCTTCTTCTGGTGGCTGGGCTGGCACTGCTCGTCCGTCTTCCCGCCCCGCCGGAGCTGGCCGTCCGCACCGCGCCCGTGACGGTCGAGCTGGCCCGCCCCGACCGCGCGCACCGGACCTTGGTGGAGGAGACGATGATGCGCGATCTCACCCCGCTTTTTCTCCCGACGGAACGGAACGCGCGGTTAAAACAGCCGCCCCTGCGTGAGCCCGGGGAGAGCGTCTTCGAGCTCCCGGCCGCTGGGGTCACCTATCTGGACGGTGAGCCTAATCTTGCCCGGAATTTGCCCGCGGTTGTCACCTTGAACGGCAAGCCGCTGGCCTCGGCCCGTCCCATCGATGCGCTGAGCAGCGAGGATAGCGTCGCCGCGCTCGGGTTTGGGCGGAATGAAGCCGTCCTTGTCCCGGCTGTCGCGCGAGGTGGGTTTGTCGACGTAGTCGCACTCGCCACCGGGCGCCGGGTGCATGCGGAACCGCTTCCGGTCGAGGCACGCCCGCCCACGGAACAGCCGTGGTTTCCCCTGGAGTTCATGGGTGCGGTCGATGCTGCGGGCTTGATCGCGCCCCTCACGCTCACCGCGGGTTCGCGGGCCGACGAAGTGGACGCACATTTTCGGAAATACCTCGCCCAAGCGTACCGAATCGGCGAGCGATTACCTCCTGGATTTTATCGAATTACAGTGACGCCTTAGAATTCTGGAGAATCGGGCGAATTTGCTGTTGACGGTGCCAAAACCGGGGCGCACTTTCACCGGCTCTTTTCGTTTTTTGGCACTCCCTTAGTCTGCCCAGATAGCTCAGTTGGCAGAGCACCCCCTTGGTAAGGGGGAGGTCGACGGTTCAAATCCGTTTCTGGGCTCCAGGGTCAGAAAGCGCGTCGGCTCAGGCTTCTACGACGTAAAACCAGAGGTCGTTTTTTCTTCATAATCCAAACATCCGTCTCCCATGGCTAAAGCCCAATTCGAACGCAAGAAACCGCATGTGAACGTTGGCACCATCGGCCACGTTGACCACGGCAAGACCACGCTCACGACTTCCATTCTCGCGGTGCAGGCTCGCAAGGGCCTGGCGGAAGCGAAGTCGTATGCCGACATCGCCAAGGGTGGCACGGTGCGCGATGCGTCGAAGATCGTCACGATTTCCGTGGCGCACGTGGAATACGAGTCGGACAAGCGCCATTACGCGCACGTCGACTGCCCCGGCCACGCCGATTTCGTCAAGAACATGATTACCGGCGCGGCGCAGATGGACGGCGCGATTCTCGTGGTCTCAGCCGCCGACGGCCCGATGCCGCAGACCCGCGAGCACATCCTCCTGGCCCGCCAGGTCGGCGTGCCGAAGATCGTGGTGTTCCTCAACAAGGTCGACCTGATCGACGACAAGGAACTGCTCGACCTCGTCGAGATGGAAATCCGCGAGCTGCTGACGAAGTATCAGTTTCCCGGTGACACTGCCACCCTCATCCGTGGTTCCGCCACCGCCGCGCTCGAGGGCAAGCCGGAGGGCGAGAAGGCCATCACCGATCTGATGACCGCAATCGACACCGACATCCCGGAGCCCGTCCGCGAAATGGACAAGCCGTTCCTCATGTCGGTCGAAGACGTCTTCTCGATCACCGGCCGCGGCACCGTCGCCACCGGCCGCATTGAGCGTGGCGTCGTCAAGGTGAACGACACGGTCGAGATTGTCGGCCTCAAGGACACCGTGACGTCGGTCGTGACCGGCATCGAGATGTTCCGCAAGC
>JBKJRG010000301.1:0-3041 GCA_046594805.1 Opitutaceae bacterium
TTGTCGAGGGCGGCATCGAGCAATTCCCAATTGCCGGCCGATTCGTCCTGCAGGCTCAGGCGCGTCTCGATCAATTTGAGCTGCCCCGCCCCCGCGGCGAAGGCACTGGCCGCGTAAGCGGGATCGCTCACCGACGCGCGGGCCAGTGCTGAGAGCACGATCGAGATTTCGTCTGCCACGGCGTTGAAGGAGTGGTACTGTACGGCGATGCCGCCCGGCTTTTCCCCCAGCGCGAGCGCATGGAGCAGCATTTTCTGCAACGCGAATTCGAAGGTCGAAAGATTCGCATCGGCGTGCACCAACTCGTCGAGCGTATCGAGGAAAACTTCGAGTGCGCCGGCGGGCATCGCGCGCAAGGTGGGCAGGGCAATCTGCAGCAGCGGCAGGCGATGTTCGGGCCTCACAGCCTGGAGCGATGGGTCCAGCGCTTCGAGGATGCGCTGGACGTCGGCGCCGCCGCGGGTCGCGACTAACGACCGTTGCTTCGCCTGCAGCGACGGCTCGCGGTCGAGCAGCAGGCCGAAGACCAGCACGGGTGCCTCGGCCGGCGTGTGCGCCGCGACGCGCAGCCGTTGCGGGGTGCTGTCCAGCAGGAGTTGGGCATTGCTGATCTGTGCCGCCGTGAGGCTGCCAATCGCGGCAACGGCGGCCGTGGCGGCAGCGGGGCGAAAGGGGATTCGGGCCGGCGCCGGCGTGAGCGGCTCCGGCTGCGGCGCAAAAGCGTGGCGGACCGCCTCATCCGGCGCCAGCCGCAGTCCGCCGCCGAACCCGGCCGTGGCAAACGACTCGCGCGTCACGTCGACTAACTCGGGCGGATCGAACATCTGCCCGTCGAACTGCGGTTCAATGGCGCGGATGCGCTCATCGAGCGGCGGATGGGTGGCCCACAGCCCGCCCAACATGGAGCGGAATCCCTGGGCGAAGAAAAAATGCCCGATGGCTTCGCTTTTGCGCGCCTGGATCGAGGAGCCCAGCGCATAACCGCCGATTTTCTTCAACGCCCCGGAAATCCCGCCGGGATTGCGCGTGAACTGCACAGCCGAGGCGTCGGCCAGAAACTCGCGCTGGCGGGAAACCCCGGCCTGCACCAATCGACCGAAGAAATAGCCGACGTAACCGATGATGAGCAAGGCTACGCCCACCAGTGCCAGCGCGGCCACCGGTCCGCCGCCCTTGCCCCGGGTGCGCACGTGTCGCATCGACCAGAGGGTGCCGCGGCCGGCGAGTCCCAGCACCAGGATGCCGAAGACCAGTGCGGTGAGCCTCATGTTGAGCCGCATATCCCCGTTGAGGATATGGCTGAACTCATGGGCCACCACGCCCTGCAGCTCGTCGCGATTCAGTTTCTCGAGCGTGCCCCGCGTGACCGCGACCACGGCGTCGCTCGTGGTCAGCCCGGCCGCGAAGGCGTTGATCGCCGGCTCATCCGGCAGGACGTAGACCGCGGGCACGGGCACCCCCGAGGCGATCGCCATTTCCTCGACGACGTTCAGCAGCCGGCGTTCGTTCAGATCCATTGTCTGCGGGTCGACCCGCCGGCCATCCACGCTCTCCGCCACCGCGCTGCCCCCGCCGGAGAACTGGTGCCACTTGAAAATGGAAGCGATGCCGACCACCGAGATCGTGACGAGCGAGACGCCGGCAAACAGCCGGAAGTCCCAATACGGCACGGCCCGCCCGGGGGATTTGCCATAGTAGGAACTCGAGCGATCACGGGATCGCTGTTGGTCGAATTCATAGGCGCCGCGCAGGATGAAATAGGCCGCGACATAGCTCGCGAGGATCGTGCCAGCCACGGCGAGCCCGAAGAGGATCACCAACCGGGTCGTGCGCTTTTTCGCGCGAGCCTGGGCCTCGAAGAAGTCCACGCGGGGAGGGGAAGGACTGAAGGACTAAAGTGCTGAAGGACTGAAGGGCGAAAGGCCTGGATAGATCGGACCGCGGGTAATCTCGTGCCGGCCCGCCGGTTCAACCTTTTAGCATTTCAGCCCTTCAATCCTTTCAAGCAAAGCTCACTTTCGGCGCCACGCGCTCTGCCGCATCCTCGATCTTGAAAAGCTCGGCCGGCTGGAAACCCAATGCCCCCGCCAGAATCACGGTCGGGAAGGTTTCGCGCTGCGTATTATAGGTCATGACGCTGTCGTTGTAGGCCTGACGGGCGAAGGCGATTTTGTTTTCCGTCGAGGTCATCTCCTCCGTGAGCTGCATCATGTTCTGGTCGGCCTTGAGTTCCGGATACTGCTCGGAGACGACCATCAGGCGGGACAGGGCGCCGGTCAGCCCGGTCTCGGCGCTCATCAACCCCCTCATGGCGCTGGCGTCGGCCGGATTCGCGGCCGCGGTTTGCGAGGCGGCGAGCGCGACATTGCGCGCCCGAATCACGGCTTCGAGAGTGCTGCTCTCGTGCTTGAGGTAGCCCTTGGCCACCTCCACGAGATTCGGGATCAGATCGTAGCGCCGCTTTAACTGCACGTCGATTTGCGCGAACGCGTTTTTGAACCGGTTGCGCAGCGCAACGAGGGTGTTGTAGATTCCCACGGCCCAGAGGCCGAGGACGACAACGATCAGTAACAGGACGCCGAGAACGATGAGGGCAGGGGTCATGGTGGGGAAGAGGAAAGCTGGAACCAGAACGTCGCCGAGTGTGTCGCGAGTCCTCCGACGTGCGAGACGGAACTCCTTACAACGCGGTTGATTGTTTCCAGTGACGCGAACAACGTTTCACCTCGTGAGGCGACTTCGAAAAGCGATGGGACGGGGGATGTTTCTGGCCGGCCTGGCGGCGTGTTTGACGCGCGCGATTCACGCGCAGGCTCCGCTCGTCCCTCCGACGCCCCTGGCAACCGAGTCGACGACCATCGCTCCGGCCCAGCTCACCGTCTGGCTGGAAAGCGCGCAGCGCGCTCACGACCACGGCCAGTTGTCCGCCGCGATCGGGATCTATCGCGAGTCCCATCACCAGCGGGACCCGATCGGTGCCCGGCGTGGTGAGGAGCTGGCGATAGATCCCGATCGCGGCGGACAACTGGCCGTGGTCGTGA
>JBKJRG010000618.1:0-2701 GCA_046594805.1 Opitutaceae bacterium
CGGCGGCGGCGTGCGCGCGGTCCTCGAGGCGGCGGGCGTCAAGAACATCCTCACCAAGTCGATGGGTTCCTCGAATCACATTGCCGTCGTGCACGCGACGCTCAACGGCCTCCTGCAACTCCGGCTCGCGGAGAATATCCAGGCGGTCCGCAAGACGAGCTAACCGCGCCATGGCGCGAAACGCTCAACGCTCAACATCCAACGCTCAAGTTCCGGTCCGAGTCATTGAACGTTCAGCGTTGAAAGTTAAGCGTTGAGCGTTCGGCGCTGAAATTTCTCACCTAAAAAATCCGAGTCCTCTGCGGCAGTGCCGCACCGGGCGCCCCCTCCCAGGAATCATCATGAAACTGCACGAATTGAAGAACGTCCCCGGTGCCATTCACCGCAAAAAGCGCGTTGGCTGCGGCGAAGGCGGCGGCCACGGCAAGACCTCGGGTCGCGGTGGCAAGGGCCAGTCGGCCCGCTCCGGCAGCAGCATCCGGCCCGGCTTCGAAGGCGGCCAGATGCCGCTCTACCGCAAACTTCCCCACCGCGGCTTCAACAATTACGAGCACCGCACGGAAATCGCGGTCCTCAATGTCAGCGCGCTCGCCTCGCTCGACGCCAAGGTGACCGAGGTCAATGCCGAGGCGCTCGCCGAGGCTGGCCTCATCCGCAAGGGTGAGACGGTCGTCAAGATCCTGGGCGACGGCGAAGTGAGCCGGGCGTTGAAGGTGACGGCGGCAAAATTCTCGGAGTCGGCCAAGGCCAAGATCGAAAAGGCCGGTGGCCAGGCCATCGTCGGCTGATTCAATTGCGGATTGCGGATCGCGGATTGCGGATCGAAAACACCCGATCCCGCTGCGCGAGCCGCTCATCCGCAATCCGCAATTCGCAATCCGAACTCTACCAACTGTGTTTTCCGCTTTCACGAACTCCCTGAAGATCCCGGAGCTCCGCTCCCGCATCTTCTACACGCTGTCGCTGTTGTTCGTCTCGCGTGTCGCCTCGCACATTCCGCTGCCGGGCATCGATCCCGCGCCGCTCAAGGCCTTTTTCGCCGAGCAATCCGCGGGCGGAGCCGGGGCGCTGATGGGCCTCTACAACATGTTTACCGGCGGTGCCCTGATCAAGGGCGCCGTCGCTGCGCTGGGCATCATGCCTTACATCAGCGCATCGATCATTTTCCAGCTGATGACGGCAGTGGTGCCGGCGCTCAGCCGCTTGCAGCAGGAGGGCGACGTCGGCCGGCAAAAGCTGACGCAGTACACGCGTTATGCGACTGTGCTCATCTGTATCATCCAAGGCACGCTGCTCCTGATGGCGCTGAACAATCCGGGCGACCTTTTTGCCGGGTACGACCTGGCGACCTACGGGCCAATCGTGATCGTTAACAAGTGGAGCTTCATCTTCACCAGCGTCATTTTCATGACGGCGGGCACGATGCTCCTGATGTGGCTGGGTGAGCAGATCACCCAGCGCGGCATCGGCAACGGCGTCTCGCTCCTCATCACTGTCGGCATCCTCGCCGACATTCCGGGTGCCGCGCAGGAGACCTACCGGCTTTTCTTCCGCCCGGTTGGCACTGGCACCAATCTCGGGCTGCCGCAGGCCGTGATCATGGTCGCGCTCTTCGTGGTCGTGACGATGGGCATCATCGCGGTCGTGCAGGGGCAGCGAAAAATCCCCGTCCAGTACGCCAAGCGCGTCGTCGGCAACAAGGTCATGGGCGGCCAAAGCTCGTTCCTCCCGCTGAAGGTGAACTACTCGGGCGTCATGCCTGTCATCTTCGCCAGCGCGATCCTGCTCTTCCCGCAGCAGATTTTCTCCTGGATCGGTGCGACTTACAAACTGACATTCCTCACCGAATTCTCGCAGAAGCTGCTGAGCGGCCACTGGGTTTATTACGCGATCTACACGACCCTCATTCTTTTCTTCAGCTATTTCTGGGTGTCGGTCATGTTCAAGCCGATCCAGATCGCGGATGACCTGAAGAAATACGGCGGCTACATCCCGGGCGTGCGGCCGGGCGAGCCGACCGCACAGTTCCTCGATTTCGTGATGACGCGGCTCACGCTGGCCGGTGCGATCTTCCTGACGATAATCGCGGTGATCCCGGATATTCTGCTGAACCAACTCAACGTCCCTCCGCGCATCGCGTACTTCTTCGGCGGCACCGGCATGCTCATCACGGTGGGCGTCATTCTCGACACGATGCGCCAGATTGAGACCTTCCTGCTGCAGCGCCACTATGACGGCTTCCTTAAAAAGGGCCGGATCCGGGCGCGCAGTGCCAATCCGCAAGGCGGCCTGTCGGGCGAGGCGTTGAGCCACGAAGCGGTGATGAAAATCGCCCTTCCGATGCTATTCCTGCTGCTTTTGGGCAGCAGCATCTGGCTCTACAAAGCTTTCGTGAAATAGTTCTTTACTCGACCGGCCATGGCTGGCATTTCCGATCCCTTTGCTGGTTTCGGCCCTGTCGCCAGAGCCAAGTTCCTTCTCCTCGGTTCGTCAGTTTCGCTGCCGGATCGGGTCCGTTCTTTGAATCTTGAGCACGTCTCTCCGCTTCGCCTGAAAGGGCCGGAGATTTCGCGCCGCCCGGTTAATGCCGCGGCGGAGGAAGCCAATCGGCTGGCGCTGATGCGCCGCTGGTTCTTCGCGCGCAAACCTGATGCGGGCTTTGTCCTCACGGACTTCCCGGCTACGCTGCTCCAAGCCAGAG
>JBKJRG010000631.1:0-12129 GCA_046594805.1 Opitutaceae bacterium
TGGTGTGCAAAGACTTTTGGGCGACGGAAGCGGCGCTGAGCTTCGGCGTGCTCGCCCACAACCTCATCGTGCTGTTCGAGCGCAAGCTCGGCTGGCTGGAAGCGGCGACGCTGGGCAGCCTGCGTTACTGGATCTTCGTGACCGCCGGGATCATCAGTCGCCCACAAGGAAAAACGACGATCAAACTCGCCGTGCCACACTCCGAACGAACTTGGTGGCGCGCACTTTGGGACAAACTGCTCTCGCCCAATCCCAACTGCAATGCAGTCGAAACTCGGCCAGTCCTGGCGTAGCGCGCCCCGGCAAAATCTACTTCAAAAACGCATTCCTACTGCATGGATACGGCTGAGCAAGCGCAGCGCGCCGAACGGGCAGGCCCACTCCGTGCTCTCCGTGACGAAGGATCGAGGTTTGAACCATTGGTGACGCGAAACGTGCCACCACCAATCACCGACCATTCCAAATCCGGCTCGCAGGGCGCCGCAACTGTCGCCAAATAGCGGGAATGGCAGTCGTGCTCCTGATTGGTACCGTCAAAGGCGTCTTCCTTTATCATTCGGACGAGAATCGCTCGAACTGGCGCCTGACCGGCCCGCACCTCGGCGGCTGGGAAGTTTTCAGCCTGTGCGGCGATCCGCAGCGCAACCGCATCCTCGCCGGCACCGTTCACTACCAGCACGGGCCGAACATCCGCACGTCCACCGATCTCGGCGCGACGTGGGAGCCGATCAAAGGCAACCCGCGTTTTGCGGAAGGCACCAAAGCGGAGCTGAAACACATCTGGCAAATTGTGCCGGGCGCGCCGTCACAGCAGGGGACCTGGTATGCGGGCGTCGACGACGCGGCGTTGTTCGTGAGCCGGGATGATGCCCAGACGTGGACGGAACTCACCGGGCTGACGAGCCACCCCACGCGTCCGCGCTGGATGCCCGGCTTTGGCGGACTCTGCCTGCACTCCATTCTCGTCGATCCGACGAACCCGCGCCGGCTGTGGGTGGGGATCTCGGCCGTGGGCGTGTTTCGGAGCGACGATGCGGGCGAGACGTGGAAACTGTGCAACGCAGGACTGCACAACGTCGCCCCGGAATTCGTCAAGGACGCCGACATGGGTCGGTGCGTGCACAAGATGGCCCTCGATCCCCAGCGGCCCGGGGTGCTGTACCTCCAGTTTCACGGAGGGGTGTTTAAGTCGGAGAACGCAGCCGAGACGTGGACGCGCATCTCGGCCGGGCTGCCGCACGATTTCGGTTTCCCGATGGTGGTGACGGCGCGCGGCGATTTGTTCATCGTGCCGCTCCTCAGCGACGAGAACCGCGTGGTGCCGGATGGCGCGCTGAAGCTCTGGCGGTCGCGGGACCAGGGGCGCACGTGGCGGGCGCTCACCGCCGGGCTGCCCCAGAAGGATCACTTTGTGGGCGTGCTGCGGGACGCGATGTCGGCGGATCCGTTTTCCCCGGCCGGTGTGTATTTCGGCACGACCGGCGGCGAGATTTTCCACTCGAAGGACGATGGTGACACGTGGGAAAAACTGCCGGCGCAGTTTCCGCGGATCACGACGCTGAAGACGTGGGTGAGGTGAAGGACGGAATCCACTCGCTCACGCTCGTAGCTACCGATGCCCTCGTAGCCACGAGCGTGAGCGAGTGGATCACTGCGCTCGTAACACCCCTGCATCGCAGTGCAGGCTTTACACCCCTCCACCGCTGGTGCGGAGTGGGATTGGTCACGTGCAACGCATCCCTTCCGTCCGGCTTTGGCCATTCCCGGGTGCGCGCTGCGATGGCCTCCAGCCTCACGCCCGCCGGGATCGATTAACTTATGCATTGGGTTGCGCCCTCCGAAAAAGACCTCGCCAACGAATCGCTCGAAAAGCGCCTCTGGGATTCCGCCGACCAATTCCGCGCCAATTCCGGTCTCAAGGCGCAGGAGTATTCCAGCCCGATCCTTGGCCTCATCTTTCTGCGGTTCGCCGAGGTCCGCTTCGCCGCTCGTCGCGCGGCGCTCGAAAAGGCCGGCGCCTCCTCCCGCCGCGGCTCGCGCATGGATGAGCCCGGTGCCTATCACTCCGAGGGCATCCTGTACCTCGCGCCCAACGCCCGGTTCGATGCCCTGCTCAAGCTCCCCGAGGGCTCCGACATCGGCGCGAGGGTCAACGACGCGATGCGCGACATCGAGAAGCACAACCCGCAGCTCGCCGGCGTCCTCCCCAAGACCTACAACCTCTTCACCAGCACTCTCCTCAAGGAGCTGCTGAAGAAAATCTCCGAGATTCCCGCTACCGTCGACTACGACGCCTTCGGCCGCATCTACGAATACTTCCTCGGCGGGTTCGCCCGCACCGAGGGCCAGAAGGGCGGCGAGTTCTATACGCCGTCCTGCATCGTCCGCCTCCTCACCGAGATCATCGAACCCTACCACGGGCGCATCCTCGATCCCGCGTGCGGCTCGGGCGGGATGTTCGTCTCCTCCGCGCGCTTCGTGGCCGAGCACAAAAAGAACCCCAGCGCGGAGCTTTCCGTCCACGGCGTCGAGAAGACTGACGAAACCGGCCGCCTCTGCCGCCTCAACCTCGCCGTGCACGGTCTGGAAGGCGACATCCGGCACGGCGGCCAGGTGAACAGCTACTACGACGACCCGCACGAGGCCACGGGCCGCTTCGACTTCGTCCTCGCGAACCCGCCGTTCAACGTGAACGCGGTGGACAAGGAGCGGTTGAAGGACTCCGTCGGGCCGGGCCGCCGCTTTCCCTTCGGCCTCCCGCGCACCGACAACGCGAATTACCTCTGGATTCAGCTCTTCTATTCAGCACTCGCCAACCCCTCGGCAGGCTCGGGGCGGGGAGGTCGCGCCGGGTTCGTGATGGCGAACTCCGCCTCCGACGCCCGCTCCTCCGAGCAGGAGATCCGGCAGAAGCTAATCGAGAGCCGCGCCGTGGACGTGATTGTCGCCGTTGGCCCGAACCTGTTCTATACCGTCACACTCCCGTGCACCCTGTGGTTCTTTGATCGCGGCAAGACAGGTAGGGCGCGACCGCCCGGTGCGCCGAATCGTTCCGATACCGTCCTCTTTATCGACGCCCGCCACATTTACCGGCAGATCGACCGCGCGCATCGCGAATGGACGCCCGCGCAGATCGGGTTCCTCGCCAACCTCGTCCGCCTCTACCGCGGCGAAGCCCTCGATTTCACCTTGGGCGGAGAGGAAGCTGAGCAGAAGATTCGCGAGGTGTTCGGCGGCACGGCTAATCCGAAATCCGCAATCCGAAATCCGCAATTCATGGATGTGGCCGGCCTATGTCGCGCTGCCCCGCTCAAGGAAATCGCAGCGCAAGGTTGGTCGCTCAACCCCGGCCGCTACGTCGGCGTCGCACCGGGCGAAGCCGTGAGCGACGAAGACTTCAAGGAACAGCTCGAAACGCTGAACGAGGAGCTCGAAACCTTGAACGCACAGGCTCGTGATCTCGAACAAACCATCGCCGGCAACGTGGCGGAGATTCTCGAAACGTGAAAACGGAAATCATTCAAACCCTCACCCTGACCTTTGAGGCCAGCGCTCAGCAGACCGAGAGCGGCGTCGAGTATTGGCTGGCTCGCGACCTCCAACACCTCCTCGGCTACGATGAGTGGCGCAATTTCAACACCGCCATTTCCAAGGCCAAAACCGCCTGCGAAGTCTCCGGTCAGCGCGTCGCCGACCATTTTGTTGACGTCAACAAAATGGTCGAACTCGGCTCAGGCGGTCAGCGCCAGATCGAGGATATCATGCTCACGCGCTATGCGTGCTACCTCACCGGCCAGAATGGCGACCCCCGGAAGCAGGAGATCGCCTTTGCCCAGACCTATTTCGCGGTCCAGACCCGGCGCGCGGAAATCATCGAGCAGCGCATGCTGGAAGCCGAGCGGGTTCAGGCCCGCCGCAAGTTGAGTGCGACCGAGACGGAGCTTTCCGCCGTCATCTACGAGCAAACCGGCGGCAACGAAGACTTCGCCCTCATCCGCAGCAAAGGCGACCAGGCCCTTTTCGGCCGAAGCACGCAGGCCATGAAAGCGCAGTGGAAAGTGCCGGACAACCGGCCGCTGGCGGACTTCGCGCCGACGATCGTTCTCAAGGCCAAAGATTTCGCCACCGAGATCACGATCTTCAACGCCCGTGAGCACGGGATGAGCAGCGAGTCCGCTATTTCACGCGAACACATCACCAACAACGACGCAGTGCGGAGAACCCTGCTCGAACGCGGCATCCGCCCCGAAGCTTTGCCGCCCGCCGAGGATGTGAAAAAGGTCGAGCGTCGCCTCGCCTCTGAAGAAAAGAAGTCGCTCAAAAACCCGGACTGCCTCGGTAATACCGCAGGGGAGTAAGCACGATGGCACTCGAAACCGTGAACGCCCAGGCCCGCGACCTCGAACAAACCATCGCCGGCAACGTGGCGGAGATTTTGGAGGCGTGACGATGAGGAGCTGGTCACAGACACGGCTCGGGCAGATCAGCCGAATATACTCGGGATTTGCGTTCAGAAGCCAAGACCTCGGCGAACACGGCATTCCTGTCCTGAAAATTGCCAACATCCAGAACAAGAGGGTCAGCCCTGAATGCACCGACCGCTTTCCCGACGCACTCTGCACAGACAAGCTCAACCGCTTTTTCCTCCATTCTAACGACACGCTGATCGCAATGACCGGTGCAGGCAGCGTCGGGAAGGTCGGCAAGATGCCGCGCAACTCTGGACGCTTTCTCGTTAATCAACGTGTCGCGATTGTCCGCCCAGATACCGCCCAATGTGATCCGACCTTCGTTTACTTCGCACTCTCTCAAGATCATTACGAAAAGCAGCTCTACGGGGTTGGGCTTGGAGCTGGACAGCCCAATGTCAGCGCAAAGCAAATTGGCGAGCTTGAGCTGCCATTTCCTCCCCTGCCGGTGCAGCGGCGAATCGCGGGCATCCTGTCGGCCTACGACGAGCTGATGGAGAACAGTCAGCGGCGCATCCGGATTTTGGAGGAGATGGCCCGCGCCCTCTACCGCGAGTGGTTCGTCCACTTCCGCTTCCCCGGCCACGAAAACCATCCGCGCGTCGCTTCTCCACTCGGCGACGTCCCCAAAGGCTGGGAGGTGCGGAAGCTGGCAGACGTGGCTGAAGTAAACCGCGCCCAAATCAACTCCCGCACTTCGCCGGAAGAACTACACTACATCGACATCTCCTCCGTCAGCCCCGGCCAAATCGACAGCGTTACGACCTACGCCTTCGCCGATGCTCCTGGCCGTGCCCGCCGTATCGTCGAGCACGGGGACGTGCTTTGGTCCTGCGTTCGCCCTAATCGGCGGTCGCACGTTCAAGTGATGCACCCGGACCCGGACACGATTGCGTCCACCGGCTTTGCTGTGCTCACGGCAACCAAGATACCGTTCACGTTCCTCTATTTCGCCACGACCACAGACGATTTCGTTGCCTTTCTTACGAACAACGCCACCGGCGCTGCCTACCCCGCGGTGAGTGGCTCAACCTTTGAAAAAGCCGACATGCTTATCCCGTCCATGCCGCTGCTGAAGAAGTTCGGCGACGCGACGATTCCGATGGCAGAGCAGGTTCAAACGCTTCAACGCCAAATTCAAAACCTCCGCCGCACCCGCGACCTGCTGCTGCCGCGGCTGCTGTCGGGGCAGGTGGCGCTCGACTCGCCATGACCAAGCGCGCCGCCAAACCTGCCCGGTCCGTCGCCGCCTTGCCCGCGGACTACGCGCCGTTGCTCGCCGACATCAAGGCGCGCGTGCAGGCGGCGCGGACCAAAGCCGCGCTTGCCGCCAACCGCGAACTCCTCGCGCTCTACTGGGACATCGGCCGGCTGATCCTCGCCCGCCAGAAAACCGAAGGCTGGGGCGCCAAAGTCATCGACCGGCTCTCCGCCGACCTCCAGCAGTCGTTTCCCGGCCAGCAAGGCTTCTCGCCGCGCAATCTGAAATACATGCGCGCCTTCGCCGCGGCGTGGCCCGAAACGCTGTTTGTGCAACGCCCCGCTGCACAATTGGCCGAGGCGGATGACTCAATTGTCCAACAGCCTGTTGGACGATTAGGCTCCGATGCCCCCACGGCGATTGTGCGCCAAGCGGGTGCACAAATCGTGCAAGCGCCGCTTGCACAAGTCACGGCGGAGATAGCGGGAATTGTGCAGCAGCCTGCTGCACAATTGCCCTGGTTTCATCACTGTGTCCTGCTTGACCGCCTCGATATCGCTGCCGATCGCCTCTGGTATGCGGCCAAGGCGGTCGAGCACGGCTGGTCACGCAACGTGCTCGCGCTGCAGATCGGGGCGGGGTTGCACCAGCGCCAGGGCAAGGCGGTCACGAATTTCAAGGCCACCCTCCCGCCAGCGCAGTCGGACCTCGCCCAGGGCCTCACGAAGGATCCCTACCTCTTCGATTTCCTCACGCTGCGGGACGACGCCAACGAACGCGCGGTCGAGATCGGGCTCATCGCCCAAGTCGAAAAATTTCTGCTCGAACTCGGCGCGGGTTTCGCGCTCGTCGGCCGGCAGGTGCACCTGGAAAAAGGGCTGACCCCAAAGTAGCCGATGAGCCCGCACGCTTACACCGAAGACCAGCTCGTCGAACGACCTGCCGTCGAGTTGTTCGCGTCGCTCGGGTGGACAACGGTGTCGGCGTTGGAGGAAACGTTTGGTGCGACGGGCACACTCGGGCGCGACGGGAGGAACGAAGTGGTGCTCGTATCGCGGTTGCGCGGGGCGCTGGAGAAATTGAATCCTGCGCTGCCGCCCGAGGCCATTGCCGCGGCAATGGATGAACTCACCCGCGATCGGTCGGCGATGCTGCTCGAGCAGGCGAATCGTGAAGTTTATCTGCTGCTGAAGGAAGGTATTCGGGTCAGCGTGGCTGACGCCGAACCCTCACCCCGGCCCTCTCCCACGGGGAGAGGGAGTGGCGGCGGACAGAAGGTCGAGCGGGTCCGGGTGTTCGATTGGTCCAACCCGGCGGCTAACGATTTCCTGCTCGTCAGTCAGTTCAGCATCACGGGTGCGCTCTACACTTGTCGACCGGACCTCGTGGGCTTCGTCAACGGCCTGCCGCTCGTCGTGGTCGAATTGAAAAAGCCCGGCGTGGCGGCGCGCGCGGCGTTCGACGAGAACCTCACCAGCTACAAGCACGCGCAGAACGGCGTGCCGGCGCTGTTCGCGTTTAACGCCCTGCTCATCGCGTCGAACGGTACGGACAGCCGCGTCGGCTCGCTCACGGCGGATTGGGAGCGGTTTTTCGAGTGGAAGCGCATCGCGCGCGAGGACGAGCCGCGCCGGGTGTCGTTGGAGACGATGATCCGCGGCACCTGCGACCGCACGCGGCTGCTCGACCTGGTGGAGAACTTCACGGTGTTCTCGGAGCACAAGGCCGGGCTGGTGAAGATTGTTGGGCAGAACCACCAGTTCCTCGGCGTGAACAACGCCATTGCCTCGATGCTCGAAGCCCGGCAGCGCGGACACGGCCGCGGCGGCGTGTTCTGGCAGACGCAGGGCAGCGGCAAGAGCTTTTCCATGGTGTTCTTCGCGCAGAAGGTGCTGCGCACGCTGCCGGGCAATTGGACCTTCGTCATCGTGACCGACCGTGTGGAGCTCGACGACCAGATCGCCAAGACTTTCAAAGCCTGCGGTGCGGTGAGTGAAGCCGAGGGCGACGCGTGTCACGCGACGAGCGGCGCGCACCTCCGGGAGCTGCTCCGGGGCAATCACCGCTACGTCTTTACGCTCATCCACAAGTTCCAGACCGCCGAAGTGCTCTGCGACCGGCCCGACGTGATCGTCCTCACCGACGAAGCGCACCGCAGCCAGTACGACACGCTCGCCCTGAACATGCGCGCGGCCCTGCCCAAGGCGATGTTCCTCGCCTTCACCGGCACGCCGCTCATCGCCGGCGAGGAGCGCACCAAGGAGGTCTTCGGCGACTACGTCTCGATCTACGACTACCAGCAGTCGGTCGAGGACGGCGCGACCGTCCCGCTCTTCTACGAGAATCGCACGCCCGAGCTGGAGCTGACCAACCCCACGCTCAACGAGGACATCTACGACGTCATCGAAGGCGCGGGGCTCGATCCAGCACAGGAGGATCGGCTGGCGCAGGTGCTGGGGAAGCAATACCACATCATCACCCGCGACGACCGGCTCGAAACCGTCGCGAAGGACATCGTGCGTCATTTCCTTGGCCGCGGCTTCCAAGGCAAGGCGATGGTCGTCTCGATCGACAAGGCGACAGCCTTGCGGATGCACGACAAGGTGCGGCACGAACTCGGAAAAGAGCGCAAGCGCATCCAGGCCGACCTCGCGAAGCTCGAAGGTCTCAAACGCACGCGCACGGACGATGAACTCGCCCGACTTCAGGCGTTGCGTGAACGGCTACAGCGCATCGATACGCTGGACATGGCCTTGATCGTCTCGCCCGGCCAGAACGAGATCGAGCAGATGAAGAAGCTCGGGCTCGACATCGTGCCGCACCGGAAGCGCATGGTCGAATCGGCCCCGCCGCTCGACGAACGCTTCAAGGACACGCAGGACCCGCTCTCCCTCGTCTTCGTCTGCGCGATGTGGCTCACCGGCTTCGACGCCCCGAGCTGCTCGACCATCTACCTGGACAAGCCGATGCGGAACCACACGTTGATGCAAACGATCGCCCGGGCGAATCGCGTGTTTCCCGGCAAGCACAGCGGCCTGATCGTCGACTACGCGAACGTGTTCGCCTCGCTGGAAAAGGCGCTCGCCATTTACGGCGCGGGCAAAGGCGGCAGGACGCCCGTGCGCGACAAGAAACAATTGCTGGAAGACCTCCGCATGGCGGTCGCGGAAGCGACATCCTACTGCAGCGCGAAGCAAGTGGATCTCGCGGCGATCGAAGTCCTGTCGAGTGGGCGCATGGAGCGGCTGACGATGCTCGTCGTGGCCATCGACACGTTGATTTCACCGGAGAACGTCCGCCGCGAGTATCTCGCGCACGAGCGCATCGTGAGCACGCTCTATGACGCGGCCAAACCAGATCCGGCCGTCTTGGAATTCACGCCGCGGGTGAGCTGCCTGCGCGCGATCGGCGAGGCGATCCGCGCGAAGATCAATCCCGGACCGCCGGACATTTCCGGCGTGATGGCTCAGATCGATCAACTGCTCGATGCCTCCATCGAAAGCGTCCGCGTGGCGGAGAAGCCGGGCACGCTGCTCGACCTTTCCAAGATCGACTTCGAGGCATTGGCGAAACGGTTCAAGGCCTCGAAAGCCAGGAACATCGAGCTGGAAACGCTGAAGGCCGCAGTGCGTGCGATGTTGGAACGGCTCATCAAACTGAACCGGACCCGCATCGATTTTCAGGACAAGTTCGAGGCCTTGATCGAAGCCTACAACAACGGCAGCAAGAATCTCCAGGAGCTATTCGACGAGTTGGTGAAGCTCAGTCGTGCGCTCACGGAAGAAGAAACCCGCCACGTGCGGGAGAACCTGACGGAGGAAGAACTCGCGATTTTCGACATCCTCACGCGGCCGGGCCCCGAGCTCAGCGGCGATGAGCAGAAGGAGGTCAAGAAGGTCGCGGCCCATCTCCTGACGCGGCTGCAGCAAATCCAAAGCCTGGATTGGCGCCAAACCGTGCAGGCCCGTGCGAAGATCAAGGAGGCCATTGAGGAGACGCTCGACACGCTCCCCGAAGCCTACACGCGGACGATCTTTTCCGAGAAGTGCTCCCGCGTGTTTGAGCATGTGTATGAGACTCGGGCGTCGTAGCCGCATAGGCCTGCATCCCGATGCACGAGCACACGAGATTGCGGTCGCCCTTGGCGCGTTTCGGCCTTCGCCCACAGCCACGCCGGGCTAGCTGCGTCTCAGCGCGCCTTGCCGCTTGGCGGCCAGAAGTCGACCACTTCGCCCGGTTGCAAGCGCGGCAGACGGCGAAGCAACTCCGGCGCAAACGGCCGCACATCCGCGAGGTTGTTCGATTTCGCCCGCAACACCGCCACCGCAAATGGAATCGTGCGGAGATCTTGCTCGTGCCGCAAATTTTTATCCACCGTCACAAACACGTCGAAGCGACTGGAACGGGCGATGAGTTTCAGCAGGCGTCCATTCTTGATTCCCGCCCAACCCGCACGCGGGACGGTCTGCACCGCGTGTCCGGGCAAGTCCCGGGAAAAACGCGTCGGCAGGCACTCGTCGAGCAGCACGCGCATCAGGTCGGCACCGTCAGCGAATCCAAGAGACGTTTACCGGCCGTCTCGATAAACGCGACCGCCTGCTTGCGCGAAACCGTGGGATAATCTTCCAGGAATTCGTCGAGCGAATCGCCGGCTTCGAGGTAATCGAGCAGGGCTTGAGCCGGCACCCGGGTGCCGGAAAAACAGGGAGTGCCGCTCATGATGTCCGGGTCGATGACGACGATGGCGCGCGCTTTCATGCGTAAAACGAAACCGGCTTTCCCCGGGGTGGCAACTTGCAAGCGGGCGGGTGGGGCGGCTCTCCGAACCGGCCGTTCAGCGGTCGAAGTTCAGAGAGGAATCCTCGGGCGAATCGGAGAGCCGTCCCTGCCGCGCCATCGCGATTTCGCGCAGGCCTCAGGCAACGATTTAGTTGCCCGCGAATCACGCGAATTGACGCGAATGAAAACCACCGTCGAGCGAGGCCAAACCAAACCGTGGGTTACCTCACGGTGTTTTGCCGGCAACTTCGCAACCTGCCCGTTGACTCGCAGCCCACGCTGGCTATCTCACCAGCATGAGTTCTTCCCTGCCTGCCGCCGTGCGCGAGCTGCCGTTTGCGGAGAAGCTGCAACTCGTCGAATCGCTGTGGGATGATCTGGCCCGTTCGCCGGAGCGCATTCCGTTGGCCGATTCGCTCAAAGCCGAACTGGACCGCCGTTATCAAGAGTATCTCGCCAATCCCCGCGAAGGTTCGACTTGGGACGAGGCAAAGCGCCGGGTGCTGGGTTCGAAATGAGCTGGCAGTTGCTCGTCCGTCTTCGGGAAGTCTCAACAAGTCGTCTCCGCCTACGTGGCCGTCTAATCCCGGACTTGCGGGCGGGCGCGCTCAGCTTAACGTCTCCACCATGAGCAAAGCCGAAATCCTCGCCGAGCTGCCGAAGCTTTCTGCCGCGGAGCGGGAAGAGGTGCGACGCCGGCTGGCTGAGCTGGACGATGAAAACGCCGATGGCGTGGCATTGGCGCGGGCAGACGAACTGGCGCGTGGGTCGGTGGCCTCCAAGAGTCAGGCGGAAGTCTTTCGCAACGCGCGTGCGGCGCTCCCGTGAAACGATGGTTTCACCCCGCCTTCGAAACCGAGCTGATTGAAGCCGCTCGCTATCTCGAACAGGAGCGAAGTGATTTTGGCCGACAGTTTCTCGACGAAGCCGAGGCGGGCATCGAACAGATTATGCAGGCACCGGCAACGTGGCGGGCTCGGCGTGGCGACATCCGGCGCTTCCACGTGTCTCGGTTTCGATACACGATTCGTTACTGGCCGCGCGCATGATCCTTCCCGCCCCCAGGACGTTTGACGATCTCGTCAAAGCGGTTCGCGGCACATTGATCGCGGGCCAGGCGAGCGCGGACCAGGCTTATCTCGAAAGCTATCGCAACACCGGGTTTCTGATCGATGCGCACCTCTTGCTCTTCCAGGAGCGGGCCGGCTACGGCGAGCAGGTCATTCCGCGATTGGCGCGGGTGGTGGGTTGCAACGATCGGTTGCTTTACCGCTGCCTGCGGTTTGTTCGGGAATACCCGATTCTGACCGGCCGGTCAGAATTGAATTGGAGTCATTACCGGGTGTTGATCGAGATCGCGGACCCCGCCCAGCGCAAGCTGCTCGAAATCGCGACCCGCAAGAATCATTGGATTGCGGAAGAACTCGAGCGTCGCGTCCGGGTGTGGAATGCGGCGGACGGGACCAAGGATCCCGAGGTGTCGATGCGTGTGCCGACGGCGATGCGCAGGCCGCTGATGCCTCGCCAAGGCAGGCCGGGCGTGTTTCGCGTGGCCAAGATCGAAGGAAAGCCGGTGGTCGATCTTGGCTTTGCGAGCTACTTCGATCTGAGCGGGGAGCAGGCGGACGATTTCAAGGAAGGCGCACTGGTGCAGCTTGACGGCGTCGGCCGAATTACGGC
>JBKJRG010000073.1:0-4995 GCA_046594805.1 Opitutaceae bacterium
CCATAGCAATCTCGCCGGCCTGTTCCTCTTCGCCCGGCCAGCTCCGGGAGGCACACCACCACGCCGGTGAAGCGCTGCGCTTCCAGCCTGATCAGGCGGGCCTCTTTCCAAATCCACGTATTTGTAAAGAGGCCCGCCTGATCAGGCTGGAAGCGCAGCGCTTCACCGGCGTGGTGGTGTGCCTCCCGGAGCTGGCCGGGCGAAGAGGAACAGGCCGGCGAGATTGCTATGGGCCGGGGCGAGCTCGTTTTGGCCGCGTAAATGTAGGCCAGCTCGCTTGCGAGCGCGGTTTGGCGCGCGCAAGCGCGCTGACCTACGGTAAAGGCGTTTGAACAGCCAAAACGAAAGACCATGGCCAGCCCGGCGCCGGGCGATCAGTAGTGCTTGATGTAGCCGTTGCGGCGGAGCCGCTCGAGCCACCGCTCCTGGTTGGTGCGCGACATCTGAGAGAGGAGAATGCGTTCGATCTGGTCGCGTACCTCGTCGATCGGCTGGATGCCGGCAAACTTCCGCGCCTCGGCGAAGAGAATAAAGCAGCCCTCGGGCAGCAAGAGGGGTTCCGATGCCTCACCCGCCTTCAGGTTGAAGGCGACGTCGCTGAATTCCTTGCGGAAATCGGACCGCTTGAGCGGTCCCCAGTCGCCGCCCTTTGACCGCCGGGCATCCTTGGAAAATTCCTTTGCCAGCTCTTCGAATTTCTCCCCGCCTTTGAAGCGCGAGGTGATTAGCTTCGCCTGCTCGAGCAGCAGTGCATCGGTTTCGCCGTCATTGCGCGTGAGCTGGATCAGCCGGAGGTGGACTTCGTCCTCCCGGTAGAAGCGATCCTTGTTCTCGGTATAGAAGGTCTCGATGCGCACCGGACTCACCACGCTCTGCGATTTCCGCTGCTGGCCCTGCATGTACTGGTAGATGATGTTCTCCTCGATGTCGCGCCGATAGTCCCGCAGCGTTTTGCCCTGGGACCGGAGGTAGGCGAGGAACTTGGAACGATCGCCCTCGAAGCGTTCCGCCAGCTCGTCGGCGATCGCATTGTCCACGTAACTCACCGGGATGTGGCGCTTCTCGTCCTTGCGAAATTCCTTGATGATGAGGACGCGGTCCACGAGGTCCTGGATCGCGCCGTCATAGAGCTGCTCGACCTTCTCTTGGTATTCCTTGTCGTTCCGGACCTGCTGCTGGAGGCCGGGCAGCATTGGCGAGACTTCCCGCATCACATCGGCGACCGTGATGATCTTGTCCTCGGCGACCGCGACGATGCCGTTCGCGAAGCGGAGGTTCAGGTTGTCGGCGGCTGCGCTGGCGGCCGGAGAGGAAGGCGCCACCTGGCCCACAGCCGCGACGCCCGTCGCAAAGGCGACGATGGCAGGAAAAAGGCAGCGGCTGAACGTCATGGGGTGAGTAAGGTGTGCAGTCAGGAGAAAATTTCCCTCAAACGTAGAAGGGGTGGGGGGGCGGTCAACCTTGGAAACGGGATGAGGATTTGGCTCTTCCCGTAGGCTATTTTCGGTCCGCCACGATGCTGCCGGCCGCGGCGAAGACAAGCAGGGGGCGGAGCTTCATGGCTGGGGCAGGTTGTTCAGGAACGAGATAATCTCCCGCAAACGCAGGAGGGGCTTGGGGGCGGTCAACCTGGGAAACCGAGTGCCGACCTGCACCCAGTCGTCCCGGCGGCCGGTATTGCGCAAACACTTCAGGCGGGTCGACTCGGTTTCGACGGAGACGATGGCTTTTTGTTCCGCCCGGATTCGAATCTCGGTGATGAGCAGCAGCGCCTTGACCTCTTCCGCGAATTTGCCAAACCGGTCGGTCAGGTCCGCCTCGATTTGCTTCAGCGCCGTCAGGCTGTCCGCCATGGCCAGCTTGCGGTAGAAATCGATCCTCAAGCGCGTTTCGGCGATATACGCCGGGGAAATGCGGGCCTGGATGCGGGCGACCTCGACGGCGTGTTCGTCCTCGGCGTCTTTGAGCGCGGTATACCCATCTTCATGCCGCCCGGAGGCGAGCGCCGGGCTGCTGGGGCCCCCTTCGATTTTTCGCGGGGCTGCACCACGTGCGCGACCCTCGCCATCGCCGACGAACACGAAATCGAGCTTCACGCTCGCCCGGATCGCCGCGGCCGACTTGTCGCCTTTGAGCCGGGCGACCGATTGCCGCAGCAACTGGCAGTAAAGCTCGAATCCGACCCCCACAATATGTCCGCTCTGCTCGGCGCCGAGGAGGTTGCCCGCCCCGCGCAGCTCGAGATCGCGCATCGCAATGCGAAAGCCGGCGCCAAGCTGGTTGTGCTGCCGCATCGCCGTCAGCCGCTGGCGCGCCACTTCGAGCAGCCGGGTGTGACGATGCAACAGGAGGTAGGCGTAAGCCTGGTGCTTGAACCGGCCGACGCGCCCACGCAACTGGTAGAGCTGCGATAATCCGAATCGATCCGCGCCCTCGATGATGATCGTGTTGCAGTTCGGGATATCGAGCCCGCTCTCGATGATCGTCGTGCAGACCAGCACATGGTATCGACCGGCGACAAATTCGGTCATCACCCGCTCGAGCTCATGCGCGTCCATCTGGCCGTGGCCCACGCCAATATTGAGATCGGGGAGCAACTCGCGCAGCCGGCCGGCCACCAGTTCGATTGTCTGCACCCGGTTGTGCAGGTAGAAAACCTGGCCCCCGCGGCGGATCTCATGCCGCACTGCGTCGACCACGATTTTCTCCTCGTAGGTTTTCACGATCGTCTGGATCGGATGCCGGTTGCCCGGGGCCGTTTCGATCACGCTGAGATCGCGCGCGCCGGTGAGCGCCATGTACAGCGTGCGCGGGATCGGCGTGGCGCTCATCGAGAGCACGTCGACGGTGGCGCGCATCCGCTTGAAGACTTCCTTGTGCTTCACCCCGAAGCGCTGCTCTTCATCGATCACCACCAGCCCGAGCTCCTTGAACACGATGTCGCGCTGGAGCAGCCGGTGCGTGCCGATCAGGATGTCGACCCCGCCGGTCGCCGTCGCCTCCACGATTTTTGTCTGCTCCGCCCGCGTGCGGAAACGGCTCACCATTTCCACCGCGATCGGGTAGCCCGCCATCCGCTCGCGAAACGTGTTGAGATGCTGCTGCGCCAGCACCGTGGTCGGCACCAGCACCGCGACTTGGCGCCCGCCCTGCACGCACTTGAAAGCGGCGCGGATGGCCACCTCGGTTTTGCCGAAGCCGACGTCGCCGCAGATGAGACGGTCCATCGGCCGCGTTTTCTCCATGTCGGTCTTCGTCTCGACGATGGCGCGGAGCTGGTCGCGCGTCTCGGTAAAGGGAAACGCCGCCTCGAATTCCTTTTGCCAGGTGTTGTCGGGCGGGAAGGCAAACCCCGGCTGCGCCTCGCGTGAGGCGTGGATGCGCAGCAACTCCGCCGCGAGATCCATCGTGGCCCGTTCGGCGGACTGGCGCGCTTTTTCCCAGCGATTCGATCCGATGCGCCCGAGCTGGGGCTTCGACTTGCTCAGCCCCACGTAGCGGCTGATCAGGTGCGACTCCTGCAGCGGCACGTGCAGCGTCACGTGGTCGTCGAACTCCAGCGAGATGACTTCGCGCATGCCTTGCGCCGTGTCGAGTTTAGTCAGCCCGCGGTACAGCGCGATGCCGTGCTGCAGGTGCACCACGAAATCGCCCTCCACGAGCTCCGAGAAATCGAGCAGCTGATCGATCTGCGCGCGTTGGGCCATCGCGCGCGGATTGAGCGAAGGCCGTCGCTGGCGCTGCCGGCCGAAGATCTCCGTCTCGGTGACGACCACCAACCCCGTCGATTGCTTTCCTGCGGGAGCGGCAGCGGGGGCTATTGCGGCTATTGATGGGGACGCGGCGCCCGCGCCGCGTTTCTTCAAGGCAGCGGGGCGCGGGCGCCCCGCCCCCATCTCGATCCCCGTCCCGATTGCGCCGGTGAAGCGAGTTTCCTCCCGGAAAGTAATCCGAAACCCCTCGTTCAAGGTCCCCCGCAGCCAGCGCGGCTTGATCCCTTTCAAGGCCGGATCATCGCCGAGGATTTCCTGTGCCCGCTGTTCCTCGCCTTCCTTGGAGGTGACGACCATGACGTCGTAGCCCGCCTTGCTCCAGGTGGCAACCTGGCGGAGGAAAGCGTGGCGGGCTTCTTCCTCACCTTGGAGGCGCTCCTGCGCGACCAGTGCGTCATCCGGGTAACTGCGGTGGTGCGTCAGACTCTCGGTGTCCCACGTGGCCTCGTCGGTGGCGCCATCGAACAGCGCGCTGGCCTCATCGATGTCGCTCAGGCCATAAGCGGCCGCGCATTTTTCCAGCAGCGGGGTCAATCCATCCGTGCCTTCGCGCGCAAACGTGCTGAATTCCTCCTCGAGTGACGCCGGCTCGACGAACACGAGCCGGGCGCTGGCCGAAAGATAATCGGCCAGCCCGGTCTTCGATGGGTCGAGCTTCACCCGGGGCGTCGCGGCGATGCTGATGGTCTGGACCTCGACCCCGGAACGCTGCGTGACCGGATCGAATTCGCGGATGGTTTCAATTTCGTCGCCGAAAAAGTCCAGCCGGTAAGGCGTGTTGGCCGTGACGGGGTAGACGTCGATGATGCCGCCGCGAATCGCGTAGTGTCCCGGGGCCTCGCAGACCGCCTCCGAATCGTAGTCGAGTTTTTGCAGCTGCTCGAGCAGCCCTTGGAAAGACTGCGCCTGGCCGGGCACCAGCGTGAGTTCTCGCGTCGCGAATTCTTCCAATGCTGGCACGGCCTGCAGCAGCGCGGCGGGGGTCGTCGCCACCACGAGGGTGTCGGGCGTGCTCGTCAACCCGCGGAGCGCGCGGAGCCGCGACAGCACCGTCAGCCGGTCACTCGAAGCGGCAAACGCCTCCCGCATGTCCCGGCTGTCCTGCAGCGATTCGGGGAAAACCAGCACCTGTTGCGCCCGCGAGCCCGCCCCGGCCTGCTTGAAAAACGCGATGTCCTCCGCGAGGTGTTCCGCCGTCTTGAGGTCTTCGGCCACCACGAGC
>JBKJRG010000357.1:0-3765 GCA_046594805.1 Opitutaceae bacterium
GCAACGTGCGACGCTGGTCACTTTGCTGAATGCGGTGGCGGTCAACGGCCAGGTGCCGGCCAATGTGCGCATTGCCAGCCTCATCCCCGAATACGCGGGCGTCGGCGGCATCTGCTCGATCGACAGCGGGCTCTGGCTGATCATCGCCGTGTATCATTATGTCACGCACACCGGGGACCACGCGTTGCTCGCGGAACATGCCGGCCGGCTCCAGCGCGTGATGGACTGGCTCGGCGCCCACGACAGCAACAGCGACGGCCTGATCGAAGTCCCCGAGGCCGGCGATTGGACGGATCTTTTCGGCCGCAGCTACCATGTGCTCTATGACGAGGTCCTGTGGTACCGCGCGAATGTCTGTTACGGCCGCCTGCTCGAATACCAGCGGGAGTTCGAGCGGGCGTCCGATTATCTCCGCTGTTCGCAGCAGATCGCCGGGAAGATCAAGGCCGCGTTCTGGCCCTCGACCCGCGCCGACCCGAATTACACCGCCACCTTCGCCGACCGGCAGGTCTCACTCGGCGACACCCAATACCTCCTCGCCGAAATCACCCCCTTCGCCTTCAACTGGCGCTGCGACGTGCTCGGCAACGTCCTCGCGTTCCTCACCAACGTGATCGACGTCGACCGCGCCCGCACGGCGTTCCGTTTCATGTGGGGCGTCGGCGTCAGCCAGCCGTGGCCCGCGGCCAACCTTTATCCCGTCGTGCAGTCCGGCGATCCGGACTGGCGCCCCTATTACACGGTCAACCTCCTCAATCTCCCGCACCACTATCACAATGGCGGCGGGTGGCCTTTCATCGGCGGCCTGTGGGTGCGCTTCATTCACCGGCTGGGGCTGCACGACATCGCCACGCAGGAACTCGTGAAGCTGGCGCAGGTGAACCGGCTGGGCAAGGCGCACGAGTGGGAGTTCAACGAGTGGGTGCATGGCCAGACGGGCCGCCCGATGGGCAAGGCTTTTCAGGCCTGGTCCGCCGCCGCCTACCTGCGCGCCTGCCAGGAACTGCACCTCGCGCCCGAGGCTTCGCAGGGCGAGTAAGCGCAGCGCGCGGGCACCGGCGGCGAAAAGCGCACCCTGCGACCGCGCGGGGAGCAGACTTTTCTGACAATACTATCAGGCGGCGAAATTGGAAAGGCGCCGCCACCCGGAACAGCCTGCTCACCGCCCCACCCCGCGGCGTTCGCCGTCGCCCGCCTGAAGCGGGCATCGCCGCCGGCGAGAGGGTCCTAACCTGAACCCCCGCACCTCATGAATCGCGCATCCCTCACAAAGTTCAGCCTGTCCGGTTTCCTCCTGCTTTGGTTCGCGGCGTCTCCCGGCCGCGGGCAGGCGGTGCCTCCCGCGATAAGTCCACCGGCCGAATCGATCCTGGAGCTTTCTCCCTTTGTCGTCCAGGAGGACACCGAGATGGGTTACCTCGCCACCCAGACGATGTCGGGCGGGCGGTTGCGGACGGACCTCAAGGACACCGGCTCCTCGATTCAGGTCATCACGAAGGAGTTCCTGGAAGATCTTGGCGCGACCAGTGCGGACGAGCTTTTCCAGTATACCACGAGTACGGAGGTGGGCGGCATTCTCGGCAACTTCACTGGCGCGACCGATAGCTCCGGCGGCGAAACGAGCACGGGAGGCGCCCGGCGCGATCCCGACGGCACCACGCGCGTCCGCGGACTGGCGGCGCCGGATCGCTCGCGGAATTATTTCAAGACCGATATTCCTTTCGACGCGTTCAACACCGAGCGCATCGACATCAATCGCGGGGCGAATTCGTTCCTCTTCGGCCTCGGCTCCCCCGCCGGCCTGGCCAATGTCAGCCTGGCGCGGGCGCGATTCCAGGACTCGAACGAAATCAGCACGCGCATCGGCACCGGCGGCAACACGCCCGCCTATCGCGGCTCCTTCAAATTAAACCGGATCCTGGTAAAGAATGTCCTCGCCGTTCATGGCGCGGTGTTGGCCGACCGGACGACCTACCGGCAGGAGCCGACCTACAAGAACGAGGATCGCCAGTACGGCGCCGTGACGTATCGCCCCTTTCGCAGCGGCAACACGGTGATCCGGGCGTACGTGGAGAATGGACGCATCAAGGGCAACGCGCCCGACGTCCTGCTGCCCCAGGAGGATCTCACGACCTTTCTCAACGATCCCGTTGTCGGCCGCCTTTCGATCAACGCGTACGACAACCTGCAAAAATTTGCCCACGTGGAAGGACCGACCGAGGCGCAATGGGCCCGGCTCTCGGCGGCCGACAAGGCGAAGTACCGGGTCAGGAATACCCCGGCCGCCAATTCGCTGGGCAATGCCGCCTGGGGCGCGGGCGCGTATGGACTAATCTACGACGGCACGAAGGGCCGCATGCCCGCCTTCGCCTATACGGATCAATACCGGGCGGTAGACTATGTCGCGCGCGATCCGTTTTTCGCACCGGGCCGAACCACCAAGGGCGCGCCCGCCAACGTGTATCACGGCAATCTGGGCGCCATCAACGGGACCGGCTGGATGGCCCAGGGGTTCACCGATCTGAAGACCATGGATTTCAGCAAAGCCAATCTGGGCTGGGACAATGACTATTACACCCGGGATTTCGTCAATTACGACGTTTCGCTCGACCAGGTCTTGTGGAAGGGCAAGGCCGGTTTCGAACTCGCGTACGATTATCAGGATTTATTCCGCCGGGACTACACTGCCTTCAATGGCGGCAATGCCGAGGTGCGGTTCGATATCAATGAGACGCTCTGGTTGCCGACCGATCCCAACTACCGGACTTCCGGCGTGGTGGCGCCGATGCGGAACCCCAATTACGGCCGCCCCTTTATCCTGACGAAGGGCAGCCGCCGGGTGATTGACACCCAGCGCGAGGCGATGCGTTTCACCGGCTTCGTGAAGCATGATTTCGCCGAGCACCGCCCACGCGGCTGGCTGACGAAGCTGCTGGGCAGCCACACCCTCACCCTGCTGGCCGATCGCTCGACCTACGACGAGAAGCTGATCAATTTTCTGTACAACTCCTTCGGCACGCCCGAGCCCGCGCTGCATATCGGCGACGCCAACGCGCGACAAACGGCCAATAATGTCCGGAATATTCCCATCTATGCGTACATCGGCCCGCCGCAGCTCCAGGCTTTTTACGACCGGAACTTTTCCGTCCGCGATTTCGTCCTGACGCCCGCAAACTACCAGCTTCAGCCGCCGGCCGATTTCTCGATTCAAAAGCTGAGCTGGAATCTTGGTCCCGATGCCACCAACGCGAACATCGGCCTCGACTCGCGGGCCAATGGCAATGAGGGCTTCGTGCTGGGGACCCTGACGCCGCGCGAGGTGCCGGCGAGAAACTACCGCCTGCAAAACACCAAGGTAAGCTCGCTCGCGCTGAACACCCAGTCGTTTTTCTGGGAAAAACTTCTGGTCGTGAACGCCGGTTATCGCGAGGACACGGTGAAGACCTGGCTCAACACGGAAGCCGATCTCATCGGGCCCGATGAAATCCCGGATCTGTCGCCGGGGAATTTTCGAGCGGAGAAGGGACAGTTCACCAAGGTGAAGAGTCACATTTTCGGTTACGGCGGCGTACTGAACTGGCCGCGCCGCCTCCTCAAGCTGCCCAAGGGGATGAATCTGGCGTTTCACTATAACCAGTCGGAGAACTTCGTCCCCTCGACCGAACGGGTGGATCAATATCGCCGTCCCGTGCCCTCACCCACCGGCACGAGCAAGGATTACGGCCTCACCGTTTACCTCTGGGACAACAAGGTCGTCGCGCGGCT
>JBKJRG010000379.1:0-4749 GCA_046594805.1 Opitutaceae bacterium
CGACGGATTGCCTCCAGTCGAATTGTCGGATCCCCTTTTTGCGTCAGTCTCACGAGAAGATCGTGATTTGCAGATTTCTCAATGTTGGGCAGCCAGCGCATGGCCAGCGCCCGAAGCATCACCGGTCGCTGCTCGTTGTGAACCAACTGTTCAATGAAGGCGGGGCTAAGTTGTCGGGAAATCGCCCCGGGCGACGTCTTCTTGGCGTACAATTCCTCCAACCCGGGATGTTGCAGGATTTGCACTGTGGCGAGCCAGGTTTGAAACAACTGCTTCGTCAGGTTCGGCCTGGCGGCCACCGCGTCGACCTCGTTGGCCAGCGACTTCAGCACCTTTTCTCCCGTCCATAGGAGCGCCGCCTGCACCACCGTCACATCCGAATCCGCCAAAAGAGGCGCCACGAGCGGCGCCGGATCGGGCACATCCGCCCGGCGCAGAGCCAGCAAAGCCCCCAGGCGAATTTTCGCACTCGCGTGCTTCAGATCGCGGATGACCGCCGGGCGGAACACCGGTCGGCTCAAGGCAGCAACGGCCGCACTGCGTATGAACGGATCGTCCTCGGTCAATGCCTGCTGCAAAACCGCGTGATCCTCCAATTGCGATGCTTCGGTCAATCTCTGCAGACGGACAAATTCAGGCGTGGGTTCGCAGGGCGCAAACGGGGCGCGCGGCGCCACGGTCGCTACGCCCGGTTTGGCCGTTACTTTCCAAATGCGCCCACGCCCGTGAGTCGTGTAATCGATCAACATCCAGTCGCTGATGAAAATTGCCCCATCGACCGGACTGGTGGTGAGGCCGGACGGCCGGAAGGGCGACGTCTGATTGTCATGGCCCAGCCCTTGGAGGAAAATCTCGAGGGAAGCCCGAATCGATGCACCGGCCGGCTGCGGTCGATACAGCGCCAGGTTGTGCTCGCCCCAAGCAGCCCCAATGATTGTATCACGATATTCTGCCGGGAGCGCCGCCGCGTTCGCATCAATCACGCCGGTCGGCGATTCCCCGATACCGTGGATCATCGGCAACGTGCCCGGCAATTCGCCCTCCCATCCCTGATAGGGATGGAGGCCATAGCGACCGAACAAGGTCTTGTAGCCATAGTCGCCACCCATGACGATATGCAGCAGTCGATTCGGCCCTCGCGCGTCCGGGTCGTTGTCGATGGCCAGGAGCCGATTCTGCCGGTCGAAAGTGAGACTAAAAGGGTTCCAAAACCCGGTGGCCACCCGCTCCAATCCGGTTCCGTCGGGGCGACATCGGACAATGTCACCACCATCATAACCTCCGGTGAGCCGTTTCCCGTCGGATCCGACCCACGCATATTCACCGCCAACGTGGGCGCCGCGGCCTATATAAACCCAATCATCGTTCGAAAACGCAATTCCCATCATTTGGCCGTGCGGATTGGCTCTTTTCTCGTAAGGATCCAGATGCAGGATCCTGGTCCGTGCCTCGGAACGCCCATCCCCGTCGCGATCGTGCAAGGCAAACACCCCCCGGGTGCAAACGACGTAAAGGGTGCCCTGGCGGTCGAAAGCGACGCTTTGCGCTTGAAACAAATCATCCGCGAAGACCCGCCGGCGTTCATAACGGCCATCGGCCCGCGTTCCCTCGAAGACCTTGATCAAATCGCCCTTGGGGCCGGGATAATTTTTTGGCGGGCTGTGCGTATGGCATTCAACCACGAAGAGATGCCCTTTCGCATCGACCGCGGCGCCGATCGGGGTGACGATATCGGGATCCGACGCGTACAGTGCGATTTGCAGCCGGTCGTCGCTAAGTCGTGGATACTCAATCACGTTGTCCGCGGCATAAATACAGCCTGCGAATGCCGTGCTGAGCAGGTAGGAGTAAAAACGCATGCAGGATGGGATAAAAGAGTGATTCCTGTCCGGTGAACTCATGGTTCAGACCCGACCCGCCCTGGCCCCCTTGCCGTTCAGGTGCCCGAGCAAGGCCGTGACACACGCGTCGGCAAATTCCGGCGCGTTGATGTCGCAATCGAGTTCAACCAGCGGGATATCTCGTCGAAGGTTGTCCCGGAGGGCGGAGAAAAGGGCATCGTCGGCGGCCCGGTCGTAAAACACTTTCCCTTCCTGGCTTATCACGCTGATGCCCTTTTTCGGAATAAGCACGGTCACCGGCCCGACGGAGAGATTCGCCTTTTCCGCGAGTATGCGGCCCAGTTCGGCACATTCACCCGTGTTCGTCCGCATGAGTGTGACCTGGGAGTTGTGCTTATAGAATATTCTTTTTGAAAATTTCGCGGGGATTGTTTCAGGAGCACCGAAATTCGCCATGTCCAGGCAACCCGGCGCTATAATGGCCGGGACGCCTCGTCGCGCTGCAGCCTCCAATCGCGTCGGTCCCGCATTCAATACACCCCCGACGAGCTCGTCGGCCCATTCAGTGGTGGTGATATCAAGTACGCCTGAGACTGCGCCGGACTCAATAAGCGATTCCATCGTGCGTCCTCCCGTCCCAACCGCATGAAAGACGAGAACTTCGTACCCCGCGTCCTCCATCCCCTTTCTCGCACGCTCGACGCAGGCCGTGGTGTTCCCAAACATACTGGCAACAATCAGAGGCTTCGCCTCCGTTGCGGCCGTTTCGGCCAAGTTTGCCTCCACCATGCCGCAAATTGCCCCCGCAGCTCGCCTAAATACGCCCCGCGAAACGCGGTTCAGTCCGGCTACGTCGACGATGCTGGGAAACATGAGAATGTCCTTCACTCCCAGGTAGGGCGCGACATTTCCGGCGGCGACCGTGGAAACCATGAGTTTGGGGAAACCCAGCGGTAGCGCCCGCATGGCGGCCGTCCCGATCGCGGTGCCTCCTGTGCCCCCGAGCGAAATAACGCCGTCGATGCGCGCGTCGTCCGCCAGCCGGGCGAGCAGGGTTGGCGCAGCCGCGGCCATCGCTTCTACCATCGCTCCCCGGTCGGCCCGCGCGCGCAGGGCCTTTAAATCGATCCCACCCGCCGCGGCCACTTCTTCCCGGCTAATATCTGCGCGACACTGCGGTTCGGCGTAACCGCCGACGTCTATCAGCAGCGCCTGATGTCCGCGGGCCCGAATGCAGTCCGCGACGTAAGCGTGTTCAACCCCTTTTGTGTCAAGCGTGCCCAGCACGGCGATTGTTTTCATGACGCGATCACCTTTCGGCGCGGTGCCACCACCGGAGCGGGAAACGGCCGGATATCCGACCCGGCAGGGCGTGTTCCCAACGCGAGGGCCGCAAATCGCCGCACTTCATCCGTCAGCGCTTTTTCAGTGGGTAACCGCTCCATCGAGCTTGCCCCATAAAACCCATCCAGCCCCACGCAGCGGTTCAACATGAACTGGGCGTCGTCCGGAGCCGAAATCGGACCCCCGTGGCAAAGGACCAGCACGTCCGGACGGATCTTTTTGGCAACATCGATAATCTTTTGCACGGCGGGCACGCAGTCTTCGAGCGATTTTGCGGTTTTGGCGCCAATGGCTCCACCGGTCGTAAGCCCCATGTGCGCGACGATGATATCGGCTCCCGCCTCCGTCATGCGCTGCGCCTCCTCGGGATTAAAGACATAGGGAGTAGTCAACAGGTCCATGGCGCGTGCGGCGGCGATGCACTCGACCTCGAGTTGGTAGCTCATCCCCGTTTCCTCGAGGTTGGCGCGAAACGTTCCGTCGATTAGGCCCACGGTCGGGAAATTCTGAATACCCGCAAACCCCATTGATTTCAGCTCGCGGAGAAAATGGTCGCGCAGCATGAAGGGGTCCGTGCCGTTGACGCCGGCGATCACCGGCGTGTGCCGCACCGCCGTGATTACCTCCCGCGCCATCTCCTTTACGATTTCGTTCGCGTTACCATAAGCGAGCAGGCCGCTCAGTGAGCCGCGTCCCGCCATGCGATAGCGGCCTGAGTTATAAATAACGATGAGATCGACCCCTCCGGCCTCCTCGCATTTTGCGGATATCCCGGTCCCGGCGCCAGCGCCGAGTATCACCTGGCCCCGCGCCAATTTTGCGCGGAGCGACTTGAGTATTCCGGAACGATCAAGGGGACCTTTGTGCATGGAGAACAAGAATATTTCTGAGCAGGGGTGGGCGGTCCGGCCTTCGGGGCGGAGAGCCCGGCCATCCCACGCCATCTGCTAGAACTTATATTCGGCCGAGATGAAGTAAAGGCGCTCGGTCGCCTGGGAGTAGGGTTCGACCGGAACGCGGCTCGCCGTAATGAGATTGCCGTACGGGTTCCAGCCGAGATATAATTTCTTTTCGAAGAGGTTGTTGATATTTCCTCGAAACACCCAGTCGCGACCGAACAGCTTCGCGGGGTAACTGATGAAAGCCGCACCGTCCCAGTAGCTCGGGGTGCTGCGTTGGAACGGAATCCGGTCTGAAGAAAGCCGCGTGCCTTCCCGCACCACGTCGTCAATATAGTTAACCGCCGCCCCCACGCTGAGCCGGCGGAAAAAGCCCGTGGAGAAGCGATAGTTGGCGATCACTCCATAAGAGTACTCGTAAGAGCCGATCTCACGGGTGCCGTTCAACCACGGGTCAGGATTTCCCCCCGTGGTGACTTTAGTCGTCGTGACCGTCAGAATCGTGGATAGATTCGGCCAGGGCAAATAGGTCAGGCTCGCGTCTATACCCGTGGACTTGGTGAACCCGCGAGCAACCAAATCGCCGGCCTGATTGGAACCTTGCGGAATGGTGGGGTTGGGCTGGTTGGGATCAAAGATCACCCGGTTTGTGACCTTGATGTCAT
>JBKJRG010000515.1:0-5449 GCA_046594805.1 Opitutaceae bacterium
CCAGAAGGTGCTGTTCATCATCCGCGGCAGCGTCTCGCCCATCCACGCGGCCGGATAGTCACCGTTCATCCGCAACGACGCGTAGCACGCGATGCCTGCGTCACGGCAAGCCTCCGCCACCACTGCCAGGGTATCCGTTCCGGCGTGCGCGAGCTGCCGCAGCGTCTCGGTCGCGAGCTTGTCACCCCGGCGGGGAAACTCCGTAACGCCTGTCCCGATGAGTTCGCTTACGCGGGATGGAAAGTTAACGCGGCTGCCGGCCGCGATGCACCACTCAAACACCGCGACCTGGGTGTCGGCATAACTCCGCACCTGTCGTTGGAGGTCGCCGGCATTTTGATACTTCCCGCTGAAGAAAGCGCTGAACCCGTCATCGTTCACCACGACGAGCTTGCTGCCGTGACGCGGCCGCAGCGCCTCCGCGGCGGGGGCGAGAGAGCAAACCCCAACCAACAGCGACACGACAACCGCCGCACAGCTGAAGAGACGCTGGGTTTGTCCGGGAATCGACATGAGCGCAGACTAGCCACAAAGCGCGCGGAGGAGACAAAAAAAGCCCACCCTGCACCTTCTTTGTGCCTGCGCGTCTTTGCGGTTCATCCTGTCTTAAAAAGGTTGAGTCCGTTTTGACGGCGCCCCAAGCCATCCTTCGCCATGAAAACCCTACCCCTCGCTTGTGGCCTGGTTTTGCTGACCGGCCTCGCCTTCGCGCAGCCACCCGCTGCGCCCGCCAAGAAAGCCCCGGCCGGTCCCGGTCTGGCGCTCAGTTCCCCCGCCTTTGAAGACGGCGGTATCATCCCCGACAAATTCACCCAGCAGGTATCGGCCCCGGTATCGCCGAAGCTCGAGTGGAAGAACGTGCCGGCGAACACCGTGAGCTTCGCCCTCATCATGCGCGACCCCGACACCGCGCCGCAAAAAAAGGTCGTGGATATCCTCCACTGGCTCGTCATCAATATTCCCGCCACCGCGCGCGAATTGCCCGAAGGAGTGGCCGCCGAGGCCAAGCTCTCCGACGGCACGATCCAGGCGAAGAATTTCCGCAACGCCGTCGGCTATCTCGGGCCGGGTGCCGGCGCCGCCGGTCCTCATCACCATTACACGTGGGAGCTGTTCGCCCTGGACATCAAACTCGAGCTGACGCCCGATGCCACGCGCGCCGAAGTGCTCAGCGCGATGGATGGGCACATCCTCGGCAAGGGCGTTGTCGTCGGCCGATTCCACCGCAAATAGGCCGAGTGGCCTCGGCGGGTGAGGGCGGCTCGCTCGGAGCGTCTCGGCCTGACCCAATTCTGCTTTGGCGGCGGGGGCACGACAAACGTCCAATGCAACGTAGAGGATTCCTGCGCGCGGGCGGGCACTTGCTGGGTGCGTCGCTCTGGCCGCTCGCACTGCGCGCGCAAAGCAAGCCGGGGAAGGAAGCCGCGAATCCGGGCGATGCGTTGGGCGGGGCATTGGAACGGCTCCTTCCTAAAATAATGCGGGAGGCGAACCTCCCCGGCCTGGCCATCGCCATAGTCCGCGGGGGAAAAATGGCGTGGCAGCGTGGGTTCGGCGTCAGGGATCGGAGCACCCGGGAGCCAGTCGAGCCGACGACCGTTTTCGAAGCGGCCTCCGTGAGCAAGACCGTGTTCGCCTATGCCGTGCTGAAATTATGCGAAGAGGGTGTCATTGGTCTCGATACGCCGCTCACGCGCTACGTGCCCGATCGTTTTCTGGCCGGTGAGCCGCGGCTGGATCTCGTCACCGCGCGGCATGTGCTGGCCCACACCGCCGGTTTTCCCGACTGGCGGTCGCGGCTGGCGCCGCTGCAGATCGCCTTCACCCCGGGAGAGAAATTCAGCTATTCGGGCGAGGGCTACTTTTATCTGCAATCCGTGGTCACCCATTTGCGCGGTCGGGTCGATCCGGAGATTTGCGGGCGCTTCGAGGCGGACCTCGAAGTCTGCGCGACGGATGTCGACGAATACCTCCGGCGCACGCTGCTGGCTCCCCTCGGAATGGAATCGAGCGGCTACGTCCTCGAGGACCGCCTGGTACCGCACGCGGCCCGCCCGCACGATGCAAAAGGCGGACCACGCGCGTGGAATCGAGGCACCGCCATCGGGGCCGCACGCTATGCCTCGGCCGGCGGCTTGCACACGACGGTGGCGGACTATGCGAAGTTCCTCATCGCAGTGGTCGATCCGAAACCGGGCGATGCTCATCGGCTGAATCGGGCCAGCCTCGCGGAAATGGTTCGGCCGCAAATCAAACTCGCCGATGATCAGAAGATCGATGGAGCCACCTCATGGGCGCTCGGCTGGGCGATCCAGGAGCGCGATACCGGCAATCTGATTGTCCACTCCGGCGGTCAAGCCGGATTCCGTTCGCTGGCGATGGCGTCGGTCGAGCGGAAGTCCGGCTTCATCATCCTGACGAACGGCGACAGCGGCGGAAAGGTCATCAACGATTCGCGGCTGATGACATTATTGGACGGGTTCTTGACGAGCTAGGCTACGGACGCTTCGGAGGGATTGGGCCTTGCAATTGCAACGAGCGATCCAAGGCGTCAATCGCGCCGAAGCGATCGCCTTTCGCTTTTTTTGCGATGCCTCGTAGATGGCGGCGCCCTCCCCGCATTTTCCTTTAGGTTCGCGCCCCGGCCGAGCCCTTGTTTCCAATCTTGACCGGCGCAAAGGCCAGAGCACCGTGTCCCTTCCTCACCTCACTGCCTGATGGTGTAATGGTAGCACAGGCGACTTTGACTCGCCTAGTCATGGTTCGAATCCATGTCGGGCAGCCAGTGTGAAAAAACCACGAACTTTTTTAGAGATAGGTCAAAAGTTCGCACAAGTGGTCGAGGTTGCGAGTGAACCGAGTTTGGCGATTTTGACCTATCTATGCGCTAGTTCTTGATTCGATCCACGCCGGTGTGGAAGTTTCGTCGTCCCCACCCCTCCCAAAAAAGATAGATCAAAAGATTCCGACGGAAAAAATCAGCGTTTTTTGCCCCTTTAGCGCGTCGAAAAGCAACGAATCGACCGCCGCAGGCAGCCGATTACCCTGCCGTTAGTCGCGGGAAGTTGCGCCATGAAGGTTTGGCGCTTGGAGTCATTTGAACCGTCTTTGCGGCCGACTCTGATTGTCGGTTCCGCGCGTCGAATCTAGCACAGATCTTCGCGAATATCGCGAGCTGCTTGGCCTCCGGCAGGTCGGAGAGGTTGCCGAGTGCCCTTATATTGAAATGCCACAACGCGCTCGAAGTCTTCAACGTTACGAGGTAGTCCTGAATCTCCGGCGCCAGCTCGACCAACTTAAGTATGCGCGTGACCATTGCCGGATCAACACCCACGCGTTTTGCCAAGGCGAACCGGTTGGGCACCTCACCACCCTTCAACCATCGCTGCCATTTCCGAGCACGCACAATGGGGTGTTCGACGTCGGGTTTCGGGACAGGGACCGTTCGCACCCGAGCCTCCAGCCGCAGCGTCTGCCGGACCGGGGCAATGATGGTGATCTCCCCACGCTGCGCGTTGGCGAAGTCAACCCGCGCCCCTAAATCTAACCCGCGAATCGAAATCGCGCCGCGACTTGAAATGGATTCGGTTTTGGCCCCAGCGCGCTCCTTCATACCGCGAACCAACTCCGCCAGGTGGAGTTTGATGTTAATCTCCATGACTCGAGTGGCAACACCCGCCGCCGACATTGCGGACGCGTCGGGGGTCTTGCGCCTTGCGCCGAGCACCGCTCCGCGAACTTCGACACGCTCGACAAAAAGCCGGATGAGCTCCTTTCGCTCGGTCGGCGGCAGGTTCGGCAGCACCTGTCCGAGTCTTTCCAGATTATCGCGAATGCGGCGCTCCTCCAAGGCGCCTGCCTCGGATGCAACGAGGGCCTGCCGCGCCCTCTCCTGCTCCACGAGCAATCCCTGTCGCTCGTCCCGCAGTTCGGATGCGCGCCGGATTAGGGCTTCGCGCAGTGCGTCCGCACCGTCGGTGGCAACGGCCTCCGCGCAATTGCCCAATTTCTTGTCCACCAGCTCCAGCGAAACCTTGATGCGTCCAACCTCCCGGCGCAGCGCCTCGCGATCACCCACCCGCATTCGTCGCGACGTTTCGACCATTTCGGAAATGAGCGTCGGGTGCTTGCTCGCTTCGCCGACCAGAGCAATCACCACCCGTTCGAGCGCATCGGCCGACAGCCGCCCTACCGCACAGAGACGAGCCTGCGATTCGCGCATAACCAAGCTGCATGTGTAGTAACGGTATTTCACGCCGCGGACGCTCTTTTTTCCGCTGTCATTCGGCACGAGCGCGCGGCCGCATGAGCCGCACCACGCGAGTCCCTTGAGCAGGTGATTCTGCGCATCACGCTCCTGAAACAAGTAAACCGGCCGCGGTTTCGTGTCGGCGGTTGCCGCGTTCGCCCGGTCCCAAATCTCCGACGACACCAAGGCGTCGTGCTTGGCGGCATACTCCTGGCCCTCAAACTTCACCGCTCCGCGGTAGAGCGGATTGCGAATGATGAGCCGCAAGCCGTCGGAGCGGAATATTCGGCCGCCCCATATTTCACTGGTTCCGTCGCGTCGCTGCATGACTCGTTCTGGCGTGCGGAGGCCTTCGGCGTTCAACGCGTTTGAAATATCGGTCAAAGAGACGAGCTGCGCCGCCTGTTCGAAAATCCTGTGGACGATGAGCGCGTCCTGCGGGTGCTTTTGCAGCGACTGCGTGTTCTTGTCGTAGGTGTAACCGTAAGGAACCATGCCGCCGTTCCAGTAGCCCCGCATGGCCTGCTGCCGCATTTTGATGCGGGTTTTCTTTGCGGTGTTCCGGCGCTCGAAATCGGACACGCTGATCAGGATGTTGTTCTTCAGGCGCCCCTCCGGTTCGCTTTCGGAAATATCTTCGGTGGCGCTTTCGAGTCGGCAGCCGTGCTTTTCGAGAAACGCACGGAACGGACCCCATTCGTCCATGTTGCGCGACATCCGTTCGAGTTTGAAGATGACGACGACCTTAACCTCCCCGGCTTCGATCATGCGTTTGATCGCCTGGATGCCGGGCCGATTCATCGACCCGCCCGAATAAGCCGCGTCCGTGAACGACGCCACTTCGTACCAACCCACCGCATAGCAGCGACAAACTCATCGATGAGCCGAACATCATTGGCGGAACGAAGCGTGCGAGCCCAGTGCATAACTCCGCATACTTCCGACGATAATGCGCCAACGGAAGCACCTCAAGTCTGCTCATCAAAGCGCGTGCTGATTATCCCGACAACGGCTGCTTCACCTCAGACGACGGCAGAACGCGTCACCCGATCATGTCGGAGTTATCGGCATGTCGGAATAACGGCCTTAACTCCGATATCGGAGTTAAGGCCGTTGAAGTGCTTGCGCATGTCCACCGGCTCGATCGCCAGGAAGATCTTCAGCGCCGTTGGAAACGTCAGCATCGTTTCAGGTCTTGAG
>JBKJRG010000527.1:0-3626 GCA_046594805.1 Opitutaceae bacterium
GCGACCGGCTCCACTTGGAAACCATGGAAAAGATTCTGCCGGACACCGAAAAAGTAATTATGGACGGCGATTTGGGCCAGCGGCTGTTGCCGTTGATGCCGCTGGGAACTTCACCCCTGCTGCCCTCGAGTCTCCGCCCGGCCATTGCACCTGCGAGTGGAAAGTAATTTTATGCGCGCAAACATTTTCCTCTTTGGCGGCCTGGCCGCCCTCATCGTCGCAGCCGTCGTGTCGAAGCAAGTATTCATCATCGTGGACGAGAGCGAGCAGGTCATCGTCACTCAGTTCGGCGAATACATTCGCACCATTCAAAAGCCTGGTCTGGCCTTCAAGACGCCGTTTCTCCACAGCTCCATCCGCTTTGACCGGCGCATCCTGGTCAGCGACGCCCCGGAGGCCGAATACCTGAGCCAGGACAAGAAGCGGCTCGTAGCCGACCCCGTCACCCGCTGGCGCATCTCGGATCCGCTCAAGTTCTTCAAGACCGTGCGCGATGAATCCGGTGCCCGCGCGCGGCTGGACGACCTCGTGTTTTCCGAACTGCGCAGCGAAGTGGCCAGTCACACCTTCGCCACGGTGATCGGGGTCAAACGCGAGGCCATCATGGACGCCGTCGCCAAGAGCGCGCGCGCGAAAGCCGGCGAATTTGGCATCGAAGTGGTGGACGTGCGCATCAAGCGGGCCGACCTGCCGAAGGAAGTTCAGCAGAGCGTATTTGCCCGCATGCAAGCCGAGCGCGAACGCGAGGCCAAACGCTACCGCAGCGAAGGCGAGGAGGAAGCCAACAAACTGCGCAGCCAGACGGACAAAGAGCGCACCATTGTTTTGGCCGAGGCGGAGCAAAACGCCCAGAAACTGCGCGGCGAAGGCGACGCCACCGCCACGCGGATCTACGCGGAGGCTTACGGAAAAGACCCGGAGTTCTACCGCTTCGTGCGCAGCCTCCAGAGCTACGAGTTGTTCCTCGGCAAACGCAGCACGCTGCTGCTGTCGGCAGATTCGCCGCTGTTCCAGTATCTCGCCGGGCCGCGTCCGAAGGGCGACAAGACACCGCCCGATAGCACGCCGGTTCCCAAAGTGACGGCAGCCGGCCCGCGCGAATGAAAGGAAACGAACATTACACTCCATGAACAGCAAAACGGCCGGCTATCTTATTCTTTACGGCGCATTCCTCGTTGGCATGGGCCTGCTCGGCTATCTGTCGAACCCGGAGAAAGCGAAGACGGCGCTGATGACCGGCGGAACGTTTGGGGCGCTTTCGATTCTCTGGGGCGTGCTCGGAGCGCGGGGCGCCCGGTGGGTGGTGCCGGCGGCGGTGGGCACCACGGCGTTGTTGACCTTGGTGTTCGCGTGGCGGGCCACGGTCGGCTGGCAGGCCGTCATCGAGGGCCAGCCGGAAAAACGTTTCGCCGCGCTGTTGCTGACAACGATGCTGGCGGCTTCGGCCGTGCTGCTGCCGGTGCTGTTCAAGTCTTTGAAATCACCGCCCACTGCAACCTCCCGACCTCGGGAATAAAAACCATCAGCATCGTGGCCGCAGAAAGGAGATCGTCGAACCGACCGTCCAACCCGTCATGATACTCCTCCTTTTCCTCGCCACTCTGGCCATCGGGCTGCTGGCCCAATGGCACGTCAAGCGCACCTACGCCCGGCACAGCCGCACGCCGAGCCTGTCTGGCTGCACCGGCGCGGAAGCGGCGCATGAGATTTTGCGCCAAGCCGGGATCGCCGACGTGAGCATCGTCGAACACGAGGAACTGCTGGGCGACCATTACGACCCCAAGCGCCGGCGACTGGTGCTTTCCTCGGCCAACTACCACGGATCGTCCGCTGCGGCACTGGGCGTGGCGGCGCACGAATGCGGCCACGCCATCCAGCACCAGCAGGCCTACGCCCCGCTGGAATTGCGCATGGCGGCGGTGGGCGTCACCAGTTTCGCCAGCCAACTGGTGATGTGGATTCCGCTCCTCGGCATGTTCACCGGATTGCTCGCGCCGAAGACCAGCCTGCTCATCATGGCCGTGGCGTGGGGCATCATGATGCTCTTCAATCTTGTTACCCTGCCGGTGGAATTCGACGCCTCGCGCCGGGCTAAACTCGTGCTGGCGAACATGGGCTTCGTCCAGCGCGGCCCCGAATCCGCCGCCGTGAACCAAGTTCTGAACGCCGCCGCCTGGACGTATGTGGCGGCGTTCATCTCCTCGCTGATTTATTTTCTATGGCATTTGCTCCCGCTGCTGACCGGGAGAGGTCGCCGATGATAAAATCCCTATGGAAACCCATTCGGTCGGGGGATGCGGTGGACAACGCGGTGCGTGCGCAGGTGCTCGAAGTGGTCGGGCAGTTACAGAAGGTCGGCCCCTTGTTGGCGGAGCGCGTCAAGGCGGGCAAACTCAAGGCCGTGGGTGCGCGCTACGACCTGGATACCGGACGCGTGGAGGTTATCGAATAGCCCTCGTCCGTTAATCCGCACCGCCCAACGACCAGAGAACTCAGCAAGACCACGCTCACCGAAACAACCGTGATAATCCAATTCCGAATTCGTGGCCTCAACGCCAACGCCGGCGTTCGCACTTGGCTGGTGCAACAACTCGAACACCTGCACACCCTCATTCCCGTCAGCGCCGCCGACGTGAGGCTCGAACGCCAGCAAGACGCCTCCCCTTCCTTCCAGGCGTATGTGCATCTTGCGGTGTCAGGCCCTGACATCTACGCGACCGCCAGCGACCACACAATCCAAACCGGGTGGAAGAATGTCATCACGCACCTGATACGGCAGATCGAGGAGCGCCAAACCAAACACAAAGCACGGCACAAGCGCACGCGCCAGGTGCGGGGGCGGTCAGTCGCTGGTCCGGCGCTGGCCTCGAGCCAAGGAGGCAGGACGATTCACTGGTCCCGCTGCATCCCCGAGGCGGCGCTCGGGCAGGCAAGACAGACGCCATGAAACACAACCACCCCAACGCGCGCAGGAATCCACGGGCGACCTGGCCCGGTCCGCGATTGGACCATTTGATCCTTTTCTACGAAGACGCGGCCTCGCTGAAGCGTGGCTTTGAGCTCTGGCTGTGCTGGCCGCGGATCGCGGGAGACACGTGCCGGTGCGTGCCGATCTGTCTCGCGCAACCGGATCGACCCGAACTGGATGAGTTGCTGCAACCATCCGGTGGCACTTCGCTCTTTGTTCTGAGTCTGGGTTTGAACGGGGCATTTTCGCGGGTCATCGCCACGCGTTTGCGCACGCTGATGAAGCGGGACCGCGCCCGGCAACGAGGTCTCATCGTGCTTTTCCCCACGATCGATGCCCGCTCCCGCTGGTTCCGGCAAAGGCGGCTTTCCTCCAATCAGGAGTTCTCGCTCGGATGCTACACCGCCGTGCCCACCCGGCGTTCGGGCGGCAACACCGAAGCGCCCTTTCCGCCGGACTACGAATTGCAGCCCGCTCCGCAAGGGCGCGGCCTGCGCGCAGGATCGCGAACCGGTGCGCTCACCGCGCGAAAGGCCTCGCCATGAGAAGAGGTCAAACGGCCCTGAAGCCATGAACCAACTCCGAAGCATTGTGGTCGCCGTGGATTTTTCCATTTGTTCACTGAAGGCGCTGGCGCACGCCGTTCGCATTGCGCGGT
>JBKJRG010000772.1:0-9571 GCA_046594805.1 Opitutaceae bacterium
GCGTGGACGGCCGCAGATTTCGCGGTGACCGTTGATGGCGCCAAGGCCGAGGTGCGCGAGGTCGGTTTTCGGCGTCGGGTGGTGTACGCCCCGCTCAAGCAGCGCGATCTCCGGATCGGAAATTTCATTTATCTCAAGCTGGCCACGCCGATCCCCGCAAACAAGACGGTCGCCGTCGCCTACGAGGGCAAGGTGCCCTGGCTGGCGAAGGCCAGCCTCACGGCGCAGGCCGACCCGCACCGCCATAGCCCCGTCATTCACACCAACCAGGTGGGTTTCTCGCCCGAGGCTCGGAAGTACGCCCGGCTCGGCTACTACCTTGGCACGATGAAGGACCTCGACGTGCCCGTCGACACCGAGTTCCAGGTGGTCGAGACGCGGACCGGCCAGGTCGCCCATCGCGGGCAGCTGAAAACGCACGGCGAGAAAGGCATGCCGCATCCCTGGTACGCCCGGGTGCGCGAGGCGAATTTCAGCGAACTGCGCACGCCCGGCGAATATCGGGTCGTGGTGCCGGGACTGGGCGCATCGTATCCGTTCTTCATTCACGAGGGCATTGCGGGGGCGTTCGCGCGCACCTACGCGCTGGGCCTTTACCACCAACGCTGCGGCGGCACCAATGCCCTGCCCTTCACCCGTTTTTCCCATGACGCCTGCCACACCGCGCCCGCGGAAGTCCCAACTGTTTCGGTGCGCACGCTCAAGGGCTTCGACGAGACGGCCGCCGATGCCGACCTCTTTCCCTACGTGCGCAAGGGAAAGATCGATGTGTCCGGCGGTCACCACGACGCCGGGGACTACAGCAAATACACCATCAACAGCACCGGCCTGATCCATCATCTGGTTTTCGCGGCCGACGCTTTCCCGGGGGTGGCGGCGTTGGACAATCTCGGCCTGCCCGAAAGCGGCGATGGCAAGAGCGACATGCTGCAAATCGCCAAGTGGGAGGCCGATTTTCTCGCGAAGATGCAGGACGAGGACGGCGGCTTCTATTTTCTGGTTTATCCGCGCGACCGCCGCTACGAGGGCGATGTGCTGCCCGAGAAGGGCGATCCGCAGATTGTCTGGCCGAAAAACACCGCCGCCACCGCCGGCGCCGTGGCGGCCCTGGCCCAGTGCGCCTCCTCGCCCAAATTCAAGGCCCTCTTCCCGGAGGAGGCGAAGCACTATCTCGCCGTCGCCCGGCGCGGCTGGCAGTTCCTCGTCGACGCCGAGAAAAAACACGGGCGCGGCCAGACGTATCGCAAATTCACTCACTACGGGAATGAGTTCGACGACAATGACGAGATTGCCTGGGCCGCGTGCGAACTTTTCCTCGCGACCGGGGAACCCGAATTCGAAAAGGAACTCCAGGCCAGGCTCGACCCGCGCAGCCCGGAGACCCGCAAGTGGGGCTGGCGGCGATTGACCGAGGGCTACGGTCGCGCGATTCGCAGCTACGCGTTTGGCGCGCGCAGCGGCCGGGTCGCACCGACGAAGCTCTACCGGCAGTTTCTCCTCCGGTGTGAAGACGAGATTATCGCCTGCGCCGACGACTGGCTGGCGGCCGAGCGGAACAGCGCCTACGGCATGAGTTTTCCCGAGCCGACCAAACGCGTCCTGGGTGGCGGCTGGTTTTTTCCCGCCGATCAGGCCTTCGATCTGGTCGTGGCAGCGCAGCTCGAATTTCCGCAGATGGCCGACCGGCGCCCCGCGTACCGCGACGCCGTTTGGGCGAACGTGAACTACGAGGCCGGCTGCAATCCGGTCGACATCTGCTTTCTCACCGGCCTCGGCTGGAAGCGGCCGATCGAAATCGTCCACCAATACGCGCAGAACGACCGCCGGGTCATGCCGGTCACCGGCATCCCGCTCGGGGTGGTGCAGGACGGATTCAGCTGGGTGGGCATGTACAAGGGTGAGCTTGGGGCGCAGAGTTATCCGCTCGATGGGTCGAAGGATGAGCCCTACCCGCTGCTCGATCGCTGGGGCGACACCTTCAACCTGCAGACGGAATTCGTGGTCGTGAACCAATCGCGAGCGCTCGCCACCACCGCCTGGCTGATGGCCCAATCCGCGGTAAAGGATCAACCTTGGAAATCGGTCGCCGCCCAAATCGACGGCGTCCCGACCGGAGCGTCCGTGAACAATCCTGTGACCCTGAAGCTGAGCGCCGGCGAACTTTCCCTGGCGGACGCACGCATTGTCTGGGAAGGCCGCGACAACGATCCCGTCTTTGCTTCAGAGTTCTCCTTCACTCCGCGACAAGCCGGCCCGCAATGGGTCGAGGCGGAAGCGCAACTGCCGGATGGGCGCCGCGTGTTTGCCACGGCAAGTTTCAACGCGGGAAAGTGAGCAGACGGGCGGGAAAGTCTGCCGCAAACATCGCCAGCTCAGCGAGCTGGCCTACAACGGGCCACCCTCCCGCTGTAGGCCAGCTCGCTGAGCTGGCTTGGTTTTCCACTGCCTTCCCTCTCATTTGTCAGACAAAGACTGACAGGGTTATCAGACCCGCGCGGATAATATAAAACGCGCCCGTCCGGCATGATGGACGGGCTTTGAGACGACTCACCCGCGCCGCCCTCGGAATTCTATTCGCCTTCGCGGGCGGAACGATGACCGCGGCAGTGGAAAACACCTGGGACTTGAGCGTGCAGGTCAGTGCCACGGTCGAGTCCGCGCCGGACCGAATTGTCCTGACTTGGCCGCAGGACACGAATGCCGTCCCTTCGGCCTACACCATTTTCCGGAAAGCGCCGAACGGCACCAGTTGGGGCATGGGCACGACGCTGTCGGGGCAGACGACCAGTTACATCGATTCCGATGTCTCCTCCGGCCGGGCTTACGAGTACCGGATCATCAAGAATAGCCGCGACTATACCGGCTACGGCTACATCCAGGCAGGGATTGATGCGCCGCTGGTCGACCAGCGCGGCACGGTTCTCCTCGTGGTCGACCGGACTTTCACGACCAGCCTGGCCCTTGAGCTCGCGCGGCTCGAGCAGGACCTGCGCGGCGATGGTTGGACGGTGGTGCGGCGCGAGGTCGGCCGGTCGGATTCACCGCCCAGCGTGAAGGCCGTCATCCAAGCCGTCTACAACGCGGATCCCGCCGGCGTAAAATCGGTTTTTCTTTTCGGCCACATCCCCGTGCCCTATTCCGGCCAGTTCAACCCCGACGGTCACCCGGACCATATCGGCGCGTGGCCGGCGGACGTCTATTACGGCGATATGGACGGCGTGTGGACGGATTCGGTCGTCAACTACACTCAGACCCTGAACACCGATCCAGTGGATGCGAAACGGATCAGCAACCTGCCGGGCGACGGAAAATTCGACCAGACGACCATTCCTTCGGCGGTGGAGCTGGAGGTCGGTCGCGTCGATCTGGCGAACATGCCCGGCCGTCAAAAATGGGGCGGACCCGCGACCTTCGCGAGCGAGACCGAGCTGATGCGCAAGTACCTCAACAAGGACCATGCGTTTCGCCATCGGCACACCCGCCCGGAGCGCATTGCGGTGTTGGGCGATTATTTCGGCTACCGCGGGGGCGAGGCATTTGCCGCGAGCGGCTTTCGCAGTTTTGCACCCCTGGTCGGCGCCCAGAACGTGCGCAACCTGAACCTCGAATTCAACGGCCAGAAGGGTGTTTGGATCAGGGCGGTGGCGGAGCGCGATTACCTGCTCGCCTACGGTTGTGGAGCGGGGAACTACGCGACGATGGGCGGTCTCGGCGCGACGGGTTTCTACAATGACGGGAGCACCACGGAAGTCGTGGATCACAACACCCGCGCTGTGTTCAACCTCCTTTTCGGCTCCTGGCTCGGTGACTGGGATAACGAGGATAATTTCCTGAGGGCGCCGCTCGCGAACGACCATGGTCTCGCCACGGCGTGGTCGGGCCGGCCGCACTGGTTCATCCATCCGCTCGGCTTGGGTGAAACCCTCGGCCACGTCACGCGCATGGCCCAGAACAACAAGGGACTCTACCAGACGCAGATCAACACCGCGGAAAACCGGGTGCACATCGCGCTCATGGGCGACCCGACGCTCCGCCTGCATCCCGTGGTGCCACCCGGCCCCATCATCGGCTCGTGGCGCGAGGGGAACGCGACCATGTCCTGGGCGCCCTCCGCCGATAGTGGCTTGATCGGATATCACATTTATCGGGGAGACACTGCGCGCGGACCCTTTGCGCGTCTCACCGACTCCCCCATCATCGCTGCGCAGTTCGTGGACCGAAATGTCCCGGCGGGCGCCACCTACATGGTCCGCGCCATCAAACTCGAGCGCACTCCCAGTGGCACTTACCAGAATCCTTCCCAAGGCGTTTTCGCCACGCTCGAGCCCTCGCCCCACGCGACGGCCACGTTTGCCGAAAGCAACGAACCCGGCGGCCGCGATGTGGCCGGAAAGGTTTTCCTCGGCGACTGATGGCCCCTCCCCCTTTGTCATCGCGAGGTGCGCGAAGCCCCGTGCGTGCATCCAGCTCCACGTGCGCCTAGACGCCGTCCATCGGACAGCCTCGCGATGACATTCCCCGCCAATCCAAGGCACAACCAGGTAGCTCAACTTTCGGCGGCGGATCACCCCAACCGACGCGGACCAGTCAGAAAAAACGCCGGATGGCATGGGCCATCCCGCGTTTTTTTGTGGCCTCGAGCTTAAGCGGGTGAATGCAGCTCGTCTGGACGACCGCCCGTAGCCACGAGCGTGAGCGAGTGGACTTCAGCCGCTCCACTCGCTCACGCTCGTGGCTACGTTAAGCGGCCGTGACGCGGGGCGAGGCGGCCGGCGCCGACTCAGGTTTGCGGGCCGAACACTCGACATGAATTCCGTTCCAGAGCGGGGATTCGCAGCGTTTGGATTCCAGCAGGAAATCCGTGAAACCCGCTTCCTGCATCACCCGCTGCACTCCGGCGCGCGTGTGCCGGAGGACGGGAACCGTCGCACGACCCTCAACCCAGTTGCGCAGAAAGCGCGGCAGCCACGGGTGAATCTTTTCCCGCACGCGATCCCGGAGAGTTGGACAATGGGGCACTTCGATCGCGTCGAAAAAAACCCGGCCACCAGGCGCCAGCCACCGGTGCAGGTTCACGGCCAGCGCCGGGGTCAACCCGGCGCCATAGCCAAAGACGCCGAGGGAATAGATGAAGTCGAAAGACGCGGCCTCGAACGACATCTCATAAACGCTGCCGAGCACCAGCCGGATTTCCCGCGCCGTGATTTCCTGGTGGAGCACCGGTTGCTCCGCGTGCTTGAGCATCTCGGGAGAGATGTCGGTGCCGACGAGCAACTCCACATTTTGCAGCCAGTGGAAATACCGGCCGGTGCCGCAGCCAATTTCCAGCACGCGAATCGGACGGGGAAAGCTGCGGCAGATGCGCCGCAGGTTGGCGCCCAGCCGCTCATGGTTCGCGCTCTGGACTTCGACTTCGTCGTCCGCGCGATACTGCTGCGCGTTACGATCATAAGAACTGGCCAGGTGTGACTCGTAGGGTCGGTAATTCATCGGAGGAGGAAAGGGGAAGGCGGGCAGCCCGCTGACAGGTGCCACGAACGAAGGCTCCCGGCGCAAAAAAATTGTCGTGTCAGGAAAACCCTGACCAATCCCCCTGAAAGAATTGGAAGCGCCGGGCAGCCAGGCCACCCGGCGCTTTGCAATAACCTGCGACGAAGGGGGATTCGTCACCAGGTTCGTCTCAATCAACCTTATGTCTCAATCATCGCCAGCGGGAGGTCCGGCGAAAGTCTCAGTCCAACCGGGAAAGGGGTGGAGGGCGCACCCCGTCAGCGCCGAGGGGCAGTAACCAGCGCTGACCGGGCGACGCCCTCCAAATTCAGATTCGTAGATTAAAGGCCGCCGGCGAGCACAGGGGTGCTCTCGATGATGCCCCGCGAAATCGCATAGCGGGTCAGGCCGGCGACGTCGTGGATGTTGAGCTTGTTCATCACCTGCTGGCGGTGCTTTTCCACCGTCTTGATGCTGATGCAAAGGTCGGCGGCGATCTGTTTGTTCACCTTGCCTTCGGCCACCAGCTGCAGCACCTCGAGTTCGCGGGACGTGAGCTGCTCGCCGTGCTTCTTAATCGGTTTGCCCTTGAGGTAGGCCTCGCGGTAGTAGTCGAGCAGCCGCTTCGAGATCGAGGGGCTGAAGAACGCGTTGCCCTTGTGGGCCTCGCGGATCGCCTTGATCAGGTCGTTGGCGGCCGTCTGCTTGATCAGGTAGCCCGCGGCGCCGGCCTCGGTGAGCTGGTGCACGTATTCGTCGTCGCTGTACGACGACAGGACGAGCACCTTGCACGGAATGCCCTCCTTGATGATCTGGCGCGTGGCCTCGAGCCCGTTGAGCTGGGGCATCGCGATGTCCATGATGACGACGTCCGGGGCGAGCTGCTTGGCCATGTGGACGGCCTGGCGGCCATTTTCGGCTTCACCGACGACTTCAATGTCGGGTTCGACGGCGAGGAGGGAACGGATTCCCTGGCGTACCACCGTGTGATCGTCTGCGAGGAGGACTTTGATTTTATTCATGTTGGAGGAAGGCTGAGGATTGGGGTTGAGACTAAAGGGAGACTGTGGCGGGGGCGGGGTTGAAGACTTCGGCTGGCGCGTCCGCCTCGACGCGTTCCGACAAAAGGGGAATCTGCACGCGCACCGTGGTACCGCGCTTCGGGACCGACTCGATGGCGAACTCGCCATTCACCAGCCGCACCCGCTCCTGCATCCCGAGCAGGCCAAGCCGGCCTTTGACCGCGCCATTGAGCTGGTCCTGCGGCGGCGAAGCGCGGCCGTTGTCGGCGATTTCCATGCTGACGGCCTGGAGCGACTGGCGCAGGACAATCTTCACCCGGGTGGCCTGGGCGTGCTTGAAAACGTTGGTCAGGCTCTCCTGCGCAATGCGGTAGAGCACGGTGCCCTGCTTCACGTCGAGCGCGTCGGACTGGATGGTGCTTTCGAGCTCGATCTTGATCCCGGTGCGCTCGGTAAAGGTCTTGATGTAACTTTGCAGCGCCGCATACGGCCCGAGGTGATCGAGCATCGAGGGGCGCAGTTCGCGGGCGAACTGGTGCACGAGGTTCATGCTTTGCTCCAGCAACCGCTGGGCGCTCTCGACCTTCTTGCGGAACTCCTCGTCCTTCTGCGCGTGCTGGCGGAGCAGCGCGACGCTCACATTGGCGGCAGTCAGCGTCTGGCCGATTTCGTCGTGCAGCTCGCGGCTGATGTGCTTCCGCTCTTCTTCCTGCGCGGTCAGCACCTTGTTCGAGAGCTGGCGGAGGTTCTCCTCCATCGCGCGGGCTTCCTGGAACAGCTTGATATAATGCTCGCGGCTTTCCCGCAGCGCCATCTCGGCCTGCTTGCGCTGGCGGATGTCCCGGACGACCCCGGTGAAAAACATGCCGCCGCGGGTCCGCCACGTCGCCAGGGTCAGCTCGACGGAAAACTCCGTCTTGTCCCGCCGCAGGCCCACCGACTCGACCGGCCGCTCGAACCACTGCTGCTCGGCGCCGGTCGCCATGCACTTCAAGGTCAGTTCCGCCGCGGCGCGCAAGGGCCGGGGGATGAGCTTGGTGATGGTCTTGCCCAGCAGCTCGGCCCGCTGGTACCCGAACATTTGCTCGGCACTCTTGTTCATCGCCACCAGCCGGCCGCGTTCATCGACCGTGATGATGCCATCCTGCGCGGTTTCCACCACGGAGCGAAACTTGAGCTCCGACTCCTCCAGGGAATCCTGCGCATTCTTGCGCTGCACCACTTCCTGCTCGAGCCGGCGATTCGAGGCCGCCAGGTCGTTGTTTCTTTGCTCCAGTGTCTCGTTGAGGCCCTGCAGCCGATCGCAGGCGTCGCGAAAGCCGCGATGCGCGACTTCGAACGCCGACAACGTCTCCATCTGAAACGTCTCCACCATTTGCGTCCACTTCGAGTTCGCGATGGCCGGCTCCGTGGTGACGATTTTGACCAGCGATTCCTGGTGGAGCCGCGCAATGTCCATCACGCCCAGCCCGAGGTTCAGCGCGGTGCGGCCCAGCTCGTAGGCGCGGGAAAGGTGCTCCTCCGTCCCATGTTCCACATAGGACGCCAGCGCGACGCGATATTTGGCGACCAGCGCCTGCCACGCTTTAGGTTTCACGTTTCCCCACGTATTTGAAGGCCAGCACCAGACCGTCGTCCGTGCCCCGGAATTTTTCCGTGATGATTCTTCGGACCAACTGCGCGAGCGGCTCACCCACGGTGATCAAATCGCCGAAATCCTCGCGCACCCCGTCCGTCGCGAACACGACCGTGTCCCCGGGCGCAATGGGCAGCACCGTCGCCTGCAGCGCGGGCAATTGGTAGCCGACCACGCCGTTGCGCAGGAGCACGCTGTCGCACTGCGGCACCGTGCGGGGGTTGGCTCGCCGCAGCGTCGCCTCGACATTCCCCACCCCGAGCACGGTGATCGTCTCCTCCCGCGAATCCACCGCCACGAGGGTCATGACCGCGCCGCGGGTCGACTGCAGCGCGCGGTGGCAGCGCTGCACGAGGGAAATAACCGATTCTTCAGCGTGCTGTTCGATGACGTCGGCCGCTACGCGCGCCGCCATCATCGCTTCCTCGCCATGACCCAGTCCGTCAATCACGGCCACCACCACGCCATCGCTCCAGGGGGCGACGACCTGCAGGTCGCCGCACACGGTCTGGCCCGGATGCGCGCGGGAGGCCACGCTCCATTCGACGGCCGAGACGCGGTTCATCGTGGCGCTCATGGGTGGTTTCCCACGGGAAAACGGGCGGTCGCTGGATTCATCGCTTCCACTTTTTCATCGTGATCGTCGTGCCGCGGCCGACTTCCGAGGCGATGTCGAACTCGTCCATCAGCCATTTGGCGCCGGGCAGCCCGACGCCCAGCCCCTTGCGGGTCGAGTAGCCGTACTGCATCGCCTGCGCGACGTCGCGGATGCCGGGGCCCTCGTCGCGCGCGATGATCTGGATGCCCTTCTTCCCGCCGTTGGCGGCGCTGTTGAGGCTGCACATCACGATCTCCCCCTTCTTGGCGTGATCGACGATGTTGCGCGCCACCTCGGAGATGGCGGCGGCAATCAACGTCACGTCGGCGCCGTTGAAGCCGATCTCCAGGGCGAGGGTGCGACCGCGCTGACGCGCGGTCACAATGTCCACCGCGGAGTGAATTTCCGTCTGCGTTTCAGTTTCCATTTACCGTGGCGCGCTTGGTTTTGAGATCCAGGTAGGCAAGTCCTTCTTCCAGGTCCAACGCAGTGCCGACGCCCTCGAGCGTCAACCCCAGTTGCACCATCGCAAACGCGACGTCCGGCTGGATCCCCACGATCACCGTTTCCGCGCCGCGCAGCTTCAACATGTGCGCGATCGCCCGCAGGGTGCGGGTTGCAAACGAATCGATCACGTCCAGCACCGTGACATCGATGATGACGCCGCGGGACCGGAAGTTCCCCACGCGCGACCCGAGATTGTCGCGCAATTGCACGAGATCGGAGTCCGAGAGCACCGACTGGATGCTCGCGATCAAATAGCCGCCTTGCTTGAGGATGGGAACCTGCATCTCAGGCTTTCGTTTCCTTCGTCGCGTGGGCCGG
>JBKJRG010000866.1:0-6412 GCA_046594805.1 Opitutaceae bacterium
TCAACGTGAACAACCTCTTCGACCGCGAGTATCTCCGCGTCAACCGCCTGATCGGCGAGGAGCGCGCGATCTATCTTACCTACACGATCAATCGCGTCGGGAAAAAATAACCGCGGGATCCATTCAATCAAGGCAACTGAATTTGCCCACGGAACACACTGAACACACGGAAGAGAAACGGCATGTAAGTGCGTGCGTCGGACTGGCAGGGCGAACCGGTTGGTGAATGAGGTTCATCCCCGCCCAACAGACGCACTCTATTCATTCCGTGTGTTCGGTGTGTTCCGTGGGCAGAGCTCTTCTGAATTGTTGGCTAAGCACGCCCCAATCGCCTCAAATGCCCACCATTCCTAAATTCCTCAACGGCCCCACCATGAAAGCCCTGCTCACCCTCGCTCTAATTCTCCTAGCGGCCTCGCCTGTCTCCGCCGCCACCCTCTCCGGCAACATCAGCAATGCCGCCACCGGCAATCTCCTCGAGGGCGCCAGCGTCGCGATCCCCGCCCTCGGCGTTTCCACTCTCACCGACAAGACCGGTCGCTACGTTTTTTCCGCGCTCCCCGCCGGTACTCACGAACTCGTCATCACCTACATCGGCCTCGATTCTGCCCGCGCGACGATCTCCGTCACCGCCGACCAAAGCGCGACGCGCAACTTCGATCTCACCACCGCCATCTACCAACTGGACGCCTTCAAGGTCACCGGCGAACGCGAGGGCGATGCCTCCGCCATCACGGCCGCGCGCAACGCCGATAATCTCAAGAACGTCGCCGCCACCGACTCCTTCGGCAATCTGCCCAACATGAACGCCGGCGAAGTCGCCATCCGCCTGCCCGGCATCTACGGCGAACTCGACGCCGGCGGCAATCTCTCGGGCTTCACCGTGCGCGGCATGACCTCGGGGCTGAACACTGTCACGATGGACGGCGCCATGCTCACCGGCCAGGGCGGCGCGGGCCGCTCCATCTTCGTCAACAACATCACCGGCGCGATGTTCGATCAGGTCGAGCTCATCAAAGGCCACACCCCCGACAAAGGCGCCGACTCCCTCGGCGGCACCATCAACTTCAAGAGTCGCTCGCCACTCTCCATGCGCGAGAAACGCCGCGTCACCTACACGCTCTCCGCCCGCATCGCGCCGTCCTTCACCCAGCAGATTCCCATCCGCGAGGAACGCCGCCTCCACGGCCTCGCCAACCTCGGCTATCAGGAGGTGTTCGATGCCTTCGGCGGCAGCCGCAACCTCGGCGTCAACGTCAGTCTCTTCAACTCCGAGACCGCGCTCGGCTGGTTCACCACGCAACGCGATTTCCAAAACACCGCCGCCCAGCCCAACTACCTCTGGGACTATCGCACCGGCGGCGTTTACAACCACCGCCGCCAAAAAAATATCACCACCAAGGCCGACTACCGCCTCTCGCCCTCCACCAAGCTCTCGTTTCTCGCGAGCTACATCGACCACTCGGAAGTTTTCCGCCGCCAATACGACACCCGGGCTTTCACCAACCAGGCGATCTTCAATCCGGCCATCCCCACCACTGCCGCCAACGGCATCGACCCCGGCTACACCGATCGCGTGACCACCGTCCGTCCCGTCGCCGCCTCGACGATCGACATCACGATGATCGGCCCGAACAACTTCTTCAATCGCCTGCGCCGCGCCGATTTCGGCGCCGAGCACAACTGGGGCCCCTGGCAGATCGAATACAACGCCCGCTACACCCAAACCCACATCAACATCGGCAATGGCGAGGGCGGCGTGCTCGTCAACCGCCTCACCGGCGCCGGCTGGATCATCGATCGCCGTGAGTCCGATCTTTTCCCGAAATTCATCCAGAACGGCGGGCCTGATTTCACCAACCCCGCCAACTATCGCCCCTCGCCCACCAACGCCCTCACCAACGGCAACAACACCCAGCTCCACGAAGTCACGGAAATCCGGGGCGACGCTCGCTACACGCTGCCGCTCGCGTTCCCCGTCGCGCTCAAGGCCGGCTTCGTCTGGCGCGAGCAGGTCGTCGGCGCCACGAACGCCTCCCGCCGCTGGAACTACACCGGCACCGGCCCGCTCCGCGCCGAGCCCTCGCTGCTGATGATGGATCAGGTGAAGACAGGCCGCCGGCTCCCGCAGTGGGAAGCATCGCACTTCATCCGCGCCCGCGAAGTCATCGACCCGACCATCTGGCGCGAGGATCTCTATTTCCGCGAGACGACGAAATACACCGGCTTCACCGATGCGACCGAGACCGTCTCCGCCGCCTACGCCATGGCGCAGGGCAAATTCGGTCGCGACGGACTGCTCGGCCGCACCGGTTTCCTCGGCGGCGTGCGTTTTGAGAAAACCGAAAACGAAGCGGCTGGCTGGGTGCGTGCCCGCACACTCAGCACTGCTGCCCAGCAAACGGCCGATCCGGTCGGCTCCGCCAAGCGCGACTATGCCGACAACCGCCGCACCACCGAGGGCAGCTACACGAAGGCCTTCCCCAGCGTTCACCTCAACCACGACCTCACGCCCAATCTGAAAACCCGCCTCAGTTGGTCCACGAGCTTCGGCCGCCCCGTCTTCGGCAACATTGTTCCCGGCGAATCGCCCAACGCCGCCAACGCCGCCTTCGAAAACAGGCCCACCCTCACGATCAACAATCCCTCGCTCCTCCCGCAGACCGCGCAGAACTGGGACGCGACCCTCGAGTATTATTTTGAGCCCGTCGGCAGCCTCTCCGTCGGCTGGTTCCACAAGTCGATTCGCAACTACATTGTCAGCGGCATCGAGGGCGGCACGATCGGCACCGGCAACGACAACGGCTACAACGGCGAGTATCCCGGCTGGACGATTCTCACCGCCGCCAACGCCGGCGCCGCCGTCGTGCAGGGCTGGGAGCTCAGTTACCAGCAGCAGTTCACTTTTCTCCCCGGCGTCCTCAAGGGCCTGAGCGCCACGATCAATTACACCGTGCTCGACACGCACGGAAATTTCCCCGTCGCCGGCTCGCTCCCGACCACCGCCGCGCGCGCCAACGGCCAGATCGCCGGCTTCGTCCCGCGCACCGCCAACGCCAGCCTCTCGTGGCGCTACCGCCGCTTCAGCACGCGCGTCCGCTCAAACTATGCGACCACCTTCCTCACCTCCTACAGCGCCGCGACGCCCTACCGGAATCTCTACCGCGTGAAGCGCAACCTCGTGAACGTCGGCTTCGCCTACCAGGTCCGCCCGTCGGTCAACCTCACGCTCGACTCAGAGAAAAATATCGCCCCACGCCATGGGCGCGAAGGATCGCGACGGACCAAGCTTAATTCAGAAGCCAGGAAGCCAGAATATTCCGTTTCATGGTTTCCGCGGGGTTTCATTCCGTCAGGGACGGGGCGGGAGCGGTGACTGGGGCCGGGCTGGCGCTGACGACCGGATGAGCAGGCCCGGGGGGACCGGCGAAGGCGAGGACCACGCCAGCGAGGATGACGAGAGCGACGAGGGGGAACGAGCGGTTGTTTTTCATGGCGGTGTTTTGGTTACAACCGGCAAGACGCCCGGGACCCCGGTACGCGTTGCGGGCGAGCCGCGAATATTGCCGGCAATATTTCGGCCGACGGCGTAACCATTTGTCGGACGCACCGTCAGGGGTCGCCGTTAATAAATCATGAGCGCGTCTGCCGCGCAATTTCCGGTCGGTGGCGCGCACCTATTGCGCACGCGGGGGATGGGGGTACAGCCGGTTTTCCGAACCGGCTCCGTCTCCTTTCCACCGCTCGGCCGCGATCGCCGAGTAGCATCAAAAAAACCACGGCCCGGCGGCCGGTGGCTACCCGGCGGGATCGGCCTTGCCCTCGAAGGGCAGATCGTTTTGCGCCAGGACCGTCCTCGCTTGCAGGGCGTCCTCATCGTTCACCTGGACGCGGATGCTGTTCATCGAGCCCATGAAGATCACCGGATCAGTCTGGGCGGTGAGCTCATCGGGCACGTAGGCCTTGATGTCGGAGCCTTCGAGTACGGACCGAAGCAGGAGTGCCTGATCGATGGTGAGGCAGCGGGCGACGGTGGTCATACGGCACGGTATGGTCGGTCGGTGCCATTGGCGAGGCGCCAGCGACGAAACGTTCTGGTCGCGAGCCGCGGGACGGTCACCTTTTTGACTTCGCGCGACAGGCGGATTTCGGACACCGTTCGTCCATGTTGCGCCCCTGCTTTCGGTCCCTCGCGATTTTTGCCCTGATCCTCGCCCCGCTCGGTGCCGCGCACGCGGACCGCCACGTGGTGTTAATCTCGCTCGACGGATTTCCCGCCTTCCTGTGGAACGATCAGTCGATCCCGCTGCCCCACCTGCGCCAGCTCGCAGCGGAAGGCGCCGTGGCGGACGCCATGACGATCTCCAACCCGGCCATCACCTGGCCGAACCACACGACGCTCGTCACCGGCGTGACACCGCGCAAACACGGCGTGCTCTACAACGGCCTCGTGGTCCGGGGCGGGCCGGGCAAGCCAAACCGGATCGAGCCGTGGGCCGACAAGGCGCAGCTGGTGCGGGTGCCGACGGTCTACGATGCGGTGTTTGCGGCGGGGCTGACCACCGCGGAGGTGGACTGGGTGGCCGTGACCCGGCCGAAGACGATCACGTGGAGTTTTGCCGAGCGCGTGGATCCCACCTCGGCGCTGCCGCAGGAAATGATTGCGGCGGGTGTTGCCACGGCGGCGGAAGTCGAAGCGGCCAGCACAGGCAAGATCAACGTCGTCTGGCGGGACGAGCTCTGGACCCGCGCCGCCGGTTTTGTTTTCGAGAAGCACCATCCGAACCTCCTGCTCTTCCATACGCTCAACACGGACTCGACCCACCATCGCTACGGTGCGGGGACCCCCGCCAGCATCACGGCGCTCTTCCTGGCGGATCGGCTGGTAGGCCAGTTGCTGGCCAGAATCGATGCGAGCGGCCGGCGGGCGCAGACCACGATCATCGTGACGACGGATCATGGGTTCAAGAAGGTGGAAAAATATGTCTATGCGAATGTGATCCTGAAACAGGCCGGGCTCCTGCGCGCGGGCGGCGCCACCATCGCGCAATGCGACGCGTTTGCCGGCACGCAGGGCGGGATCGCCTTCATCTATGTGACGGATCCCGCGCGGCGCGCGGAGCTGCTCCCGAAATTGCGGCAGCTCTTCACCGGCGCCGAGGGAGTCGAGCGTGTGCTCGATGGTTCCGAAGCGCCGTCCCTCGGTATGCCGACGCCGGCTGAAAACGAAGGCATGGGTGATCTCATCCTTTATGCGAAGGCCGGTTACGCCTTCTCAGGGGCGGCCACCGGCGACGTGACCGCGGGGCCCGCGGTAAATTATGGCGGCACGCACGGCTACGCGTCCACCGACCCGGAGCTCGACGGCATTTTCATCGCGAGCGGCGCGGGGATCAAAAAAGGCGTCCGGCTGGAACGAGTGAGCAACCTCGATGTCGCGCCGACGATCGCGCGACTGCTGGGCGTGGAGTTGCCGACGGCGGATGGGCGGGCGATGGAGGAGATTCTGTCGGCGGCGAAGTGAGGGGCGAAACCGTCGGCCGGCGGGATTGGGGGTAGGCCCGGTCTGTGTCCCCCTCTCGGACGCGAAAGGGCGGGTCAGAGACCCGCCCTTTCGCGGGGCCTCACTTCACCTTGGCGCACACGGTGCAGTCGCGCGGCTCGGGGCCGAGGGTGGGGCAGGTGTGCCAGCGGCGGAGAATGCCTTCGCGCACCATGCCGGCTTTTTCCATGACGCGCACCGAGGCGGGATTCTCGACGTCGCAGTAGGCCCAGGCCCGGTAGATCGTGGGTTGGGCGAGAGACCAGTTCACGAGCAGGGTGAGCGCCTCGGCCGCAAAGCCGTTGCCCCAGAATTTTTTTCCGAGCGCGTAGCCGAACATCGCCTTGCCGCCCTCGAGCGTGAGGCCGATGGAGCCGATGGGTGTCTGCGTTCCCTTGAGACAGAGCAGCCACGCGAGGTGGCCGTCGCCTTTTTCCCAGTGGGCCACGGCCTCGCGGAGGAAGGCGGCGAGCGGCTCGAGCCGATCGTAGGCGCGCCAGCTCAGGTAACGGGTGACGTCCGGGTCGTTGGCGTAGGCCGAGAAGACGGCGGGGGCGTCGTCCGCGCGCGGCATCCGGCCGCTGAGGCGGGCGGTTGCAAACGTGGCGGGCGGGCGCGGCATGGCCGCAGTGTGGGTGGAGCGGCGGGTTCGGACAAGGCGGGATGTGGCCGGGGGCGGGGGCTGAGGAACGAGGGATTGCAATGGGGCTGCGGCGCCCTCGCCCCGGGCTTTATCCGCGCATCGCAACGAAGAAACGCGGCGAGGGCGCCGCATCCCCAGGGAAAGGTGATCAGAACCCTCGTGCTCGTGCTCGATTAAGAACTCGGCCCCGCTAAGCCGTATCCATTCAGTCGGCCACGAATCTCCTC
>JBKJRG010000909.1:0-3423 GCA_046594805.1 Opitutaceae bacterium
GCGCCGTTTTGGTTCGAGGTGGCTCCCTAAGCCGTAACGATGCAGTGGAAGTCGGCCAAACGTCGTAGCAGCCGAGGTAACGAGGCTCAGCCGTAGCGATTCGTTTCGAGGTGGAGCGCGTTGTCCCAACGCGCTTGGGCTACGGCGTTAATCCTGAAAGCCCGTTGAGGACAACGCGCTCCACCTCAAAACCCTCCTTCTCGAATGAAAAAGAGTCCAACTGCATCGTTGGCTTAGTGGTGCGCCCCGACCCGTCGGGGTCGTCCTCTAAAACTTCAGATGCTTCACCGTCAGGCCCTGGTTGATGAGCTGCTTCAATGAATCGATGCCAATCCGCAGGTGATCCTCGACGAACTTCTCGTCGACCTCCCGATCGCTGTCGACGGTCTTGACGCCATCGGGGGTCATGGGCTGGTCGGACACGAGCAGCAGCGCGCCGGCTGGGATATTGTTGTAGAACGCCGTCATGAAAATCGTGGCAGTCTCCATGTCGATGCACATGGCCCGGATTTTCTGGAGGTATTTCTTGAATTCATCGTCGTGCTCCCACACGCGGCGGTTGGTCGTGTAAACCGTGCCGGTCCAATAATCGCGCGAATGATCGCGAATGGTGGTCGAGATGGCCTTTTGCAGCGCGAAGGCGGGGAGGGCCGGGACTTCGGGCGGAAAATAATCATTGCTCGTGCCCTCGCCGCGAATCGCCGCGATGGGCAGGATGAGATCGCCGATCGCGGCGCGGTGCTTCACCCCGCCGCATTTGCCGAGGAAGAGGACGGCCTTGGGCGCCACCGCCGTGAGCAAATCCATCACCGTCGCGGCCGTCGCGCTGCCCATGCCAAAGTTGATGATGGTGATGTCGTCGGCGGTGGCGCTCGGCATCGGCTTGTCTTTCCCGACAATCGGGACGCGATGCCATTGCGCGAACAGCTTCACGTAATAATGGAAATTTGTGAGGAGGATATACCCTCCGAATTTGGCCAGCGGCAGACCGGTGTAACGGGGCAGCCAGTTTTCGACGATCTCACGCCGGGTTTTCATGGGATGGTGCTAGCGGACGGCGGGGGCCGTGGACACGAAATTTTATTTGCAGGAGTAGCGCAGGCGCCCCGCCTGCTTTCCGCGGCTGCAGGCGGGACCGCCTACGCTACTTTGCGCCGCGCATCGACACCGCCCCCGCGCCTGTGCCAGTTTCGGGCGTGCCCGTCCCCCGCCAGCCCCTGTTTACACCCAGGTCGCCAGCCGACGGAACTCATCCGAGTGCAGTTCGACGGGTGGAGGGCTCACGTTCATGATGACGGCGGAACGGCGAGCAGCGGGAGGCGGAATTGTCTGGCTCGGATTTGTGGCGGCGGTCGCGCCGAACCCGCGCGACGACACCTGGGCGCACGCGTTGCTGTTGCTCGCGGCGCTCGTGTTGCTGCCGCTCGTGCTGGACTTGATCATCGAGCGGAACGACCCGCAACCGGTGGTGCGCTGGCTGCGGTGGGTGCGCTTGGGGCAATTTCCCGCGGGCGTGCTGCTGGCGTGGGCGTGTTGGATGAGGCCGGGCACCGGCGCCGCCGGGCTGGCGTTGCCCTGGCTCGGCATGACGGTGCTGCTCGCCGCGACCGGGGCAGCCCGGATTTTGCGGCACGGCGCCGCCCGGCCGCTGGATCGACTGGCGACGGACGCAGCGCTCCTGTTCTCCGCGGTCGGCGGACTTTGGATGGTGGCGGATCGGGCGGGCTTCGGTCCGCTGGGATTCAGCGCGACGGTCGTCGCGCTCACGGCGGTCCACTTTCATTATGCCGGGCTGCTCCTGCCGATTTTCACGGGACAGGTGCTGCGCCGCATGCCTGATTCGCGCTTCGTTGGGCGCGTGACGGTGGGGGTGGTGCTCGGCGTGCCCGCGGTGGCAGTGGGAATCACAGCGAGCCAGCTGGGGTGGGGCCCAGCACTCGAAACGGCGACGGGCACGGGGCTCGCGCTGGCGGGCGCCATTGTGGGGGTTTTGCACGTGCGGGTCGCATGCCGGGAACCGCTCCCGGGTCCGGCGCGAGCCTTGCTCGCGATCGCCGGGGTGTCGTTGTGCTGCGGCATGATCCTGGCGGGCCTATACGCGTTGCGCGCGTATGTTTCGCCATTCCCATGGCTGGGAATTCCGCAGATGCGCGCGTTGCACGGCACGATTAACGCGCTCGGGTTCGGGCTGTGCGGCGTGCTCGGATGGCGCGCGGCGATGGCGGAGCGGACAAGTTAGGAGGGACTCGGGAAAGGGCATAGCAGGGGCGTCGCTTGTCGACGCTCAAGTGGCTGCGGCTTCCAGCCGCAGATCATCGGCTGGAAGCCGATGCCACTGCAAATTGGGCGTCGTCAAGCGACGCCCCCAACATTGCGATCTTTACCTCACGCGCTCGCGAGAGCGTTGGCGGTATTGAGATGCTCGGCGCCGGTGTACTTCAGCGACTGCTCGTCGGCATGATAACTGGAGCGAACGAGGGGGCCGCTCTCCACCACGCCAATCCCGAGCCCGAGGCCAAATTCCTTCCAGCGCAAAAACTCCTCCGGTGTCACCCAACGCGCGATCGGCAGGTGCTGGGGCGTGGGCTGGAGATACTGGCCGATGGTGACGATGTTCGTGCCGTCGGAGGCGATGTCACGTAGCGTCTGCTCGATTTCCGCCTGCTCCTCGCCGAGGCCGAGCATGATGCCGGTCTTCGTGACAAAACCGCGGCCCTTGGCGTGGCGCAGCACGGAGCGAGAGCGATCGTAGCGTGCCTGCACGCGGACGGGTTTTTGCAGCCGTTCCACCGTCTCGACGTTGTGGTTGAAGATGTCGGGCTTCGCATCGAGCACGATGTCGACGTGCACGGTGTTGCCCTTGAAATCGGGCGTGAGCACCTCGATGGCGGTGTGGGGATTCCGGTACCGGACCGCGCGAATGGTGGCCGCCCAGACACCGGCGCCGCCGTCGGCCAGCTCGTCGCGGGCGACGCTGGTGATGACACAGTGCTTGAGGTTCATTTTCGCCACCGCGTCGGCGACGCGTCCGGGTTCGCCCAGATCGAGTTCGGTCGGCCGTCCGGTGGCGACCGCGCAGAAATTGCACGAACGCGTGCAGATGTTGCCGAGGATCATCACCGTCGCCGTACCGCGCGACCAGCATTCGCCGAGGTTCGGGCACTGCGCGCTCTGGCAGACGGTGTTCAGCTTATTTTCATCCACCAGCCTCCGGGTCGCGGCGTAGCCGGAACCGCTCGGGAGCTTGGCCCGAAGCCAGGAAGGTTTGCGCGAAGTGTCCATCACGTAAGGGAACAAAGGACACGAAGAACTGGCACGCTCTCAAGCTAAACTGCGCGGGCGGGCGCCGAGGGCGGGCCGCAATTCATGCATTCATGTGTAGGGGCGTCGCTTGACGACGCCCTCCGATGCGGTATTCGCGGG
>JBKJRG010000013.1:0-21161 GCA_046594805.1 Opitutaceae bacterium
GTCACGGCTCGCGGAATTTCCCACGACGAAGGCGCCAACCGCCGAACCGGTGCTGGAGAGCGCCGTCGTGCCGCCCCAGTTGTCATTCTCCGCGATCTTGGCCGACGACGAATTGAAAAGTGAAAGCTGCGGATCGGGCATCGCGCCGGGGACGCCAAAAGCGGCGGTCAAACCCGGGCCAATCGCGCGGACCAGGACGGTGCGGCCGGTCTGGCCGCGGATGACGAAGCCCGCCGTCATCGAGGCATTCGTATCGAGCGATTTCAAGACCGAGACATTCAGCAAACGGGGTGTCGACGCGGTCAGGCTGTCGAATGGAGTCGCGTCGTAGATCTCCGCGATGACTACCCCCGTACCGTTGCCCGCGGCGGAAACACGCACGGAATTGTCGCGGGTCGTGATGTTCGCGAGGGCCGCGGCGTCCAGCGACGCGGTGCTGGTGAACGCGAACGCGCCCACGCCGGCGAAGGCGTTGGCCAGGGCCGTGCTGCCGCCCCAGTTGTCGTTTTCCCCGGTCTTGGTCGAGCCCGCGAAGAGCTCGATCTTCGGGTCGTTGAGGGTAGCCGGTACGCCAAGTACTGCCAGCGAGGGGCCGGCGGCGCGGAGGATGAGCGGCTTGGCTCCTGACGTCCCCGTCCCGCCCACGACATAACCCAACGTGAACGAATCGCCCGCGGCGCGCAGATTCGTCAGGATGGAAAGATTGATCAGCCGGCCCAGCGCCGTCGGCCCGGCGTTGACGACCGAGACGGCGACCGCCGAGCTCGTGGCAGTACCGACGGCGTTCGTGGCGATGACGGTATAGGAGCCGGCCTGCGCCGCGGTCACGCCCGAGAGCAGGAGGGTCCCGCTGGTCGCGCCATCGATGTTTACCCCGCTCCGTTGCCATTGGTAGGTCTCCGCGTTCGCCGCCAGGGCATTCAGCGCGAGCGTGCCGCCGACTGCCACGGTCTGCGCCAGGGGTTGAGTGATGAAAGCCGGAGGCAGCGCCGTCACCGTCACGAGGAACGTGCTCTGCGCTGAGTTGCCATCCGTGTCGACCGCCCGGACCGTGATGTTCGCGGGGCCGGCGGCGAGCGGAGTCAGGGTCAGCGTCGAGCCGGACAGAGTGGTCTGGACGGTGCCAGGCGCGGAGTTCTGCACCGTAAGCGTCACGACGGAGCTGCCGCCGCCGGTGGGAAAAATGGAGGCGACCGTGACAGAGTTGACGATCACGAGGTTCGTACTGAGCACCGTGCCACTGGAATAATTGCGCACGGGGAGTTCGCCGAAAGCGCCGCCGGCATTGACCCGCTGCAACGCGGCGATCGCGTCGACCACGGTCATACCGTTGCCGATCACGCGGCCGAACACGGTGTAGCCGCCGCCATTACTCTGGTTGAGGATGGTTGAGTTATCGCGGGCGTTGAAAAAAAACTCGCTCGTGGCGCTGTTGACGTCGGTGGTGCGGGCCGCGGCGAGCGTGCCGCGCGCATTGGGCAGATTGTACTCCAAGGCCACCGGCCCGAACTTCGGCACGTCGGCGACGGTGTTGCCCGCCGCACTGCGATAGCCGCCGCCCTGCACGATCGAAACGGCGCCGGCATCGAAACTGGCGGACCGGTGAAAAAACGAATTCACGTACGCGCTCGTCTGCACGTACTGCAGGAAATTGGTCGCGTGCCGCGGCGCGACATCGGCGCGCAGCTCCACATTGAACCGGCCCATGATGGTATCGAATTGCACCACCTGCCCGCTCACGCCGGGCACGGCGAAGAAATTACGCATGTCCAGCGTTACGGCGTTGCCACCCGTCGTCAGGCCTTGCGACGGAACGGACTGGCTGACCGAGGGCGCCGTGGACTGCCCACGCAGCGCAGCGCCCAAGAACACGCTAACGGACAGTATGCACAGGCGAACAGAATACATAGGCAAAGGTTGGGAGGAGCTTGACGCCCCTGCCAATGCCATTGTTCCGCCCGATAATAACTACGGAACCTCGTAAACCTCAACGAGCGCCAGCCCGGTCGTGTTGCCCACGCCGGTCACCTCCACCGTATAGTTGCCCGGCGGCAGGGTGGTGAGGAAAACGGCATCCTGCGACGACGCGCCGAGCGCAAAAGCCCCGACTGCGCCGAACGCATTCGTCAGCGCCACGGTCCCGCCCCAGTTATCGTTCGCGCCAATCTGCACCGCGCCCGCCCCGAAAAGGACGAGTTGGGGATCCGCCACGACGCCGGGAATCCCGAAGGCGGCGGTGAGTGTCGGGCCCACGGCGCGCACCAGCACGGTCTTCGACGTCAGTCCGCCGACCACGAAGCCCATCGTCAGCTTGGCCCCGATGGACTTGAGCACCGAAACGTTGACGAGGCGGGGGGTTGACGCACTGAAGCTCCCGCTCGGCGTCGCGTCGTAAATCTCCGCAATCACCGCGCCGGTACCGGTCCCCGCGGCAGAGACTCTCACCGAATTGTCGCGCGTGGTGATGTTGGTGACGACGGCGGCATCGAGCGAGTTCGGGCCCGTGTACGGAAACGCGCCCACTCCCGCCAGAGCGGCGACGAGCTGCGCGGAGCCGCCCCAATTGTCGTTCTCCGTGGTCTTGGTGGCGCCCGCAAACAATTCAAACTTCGGGTCGTTCAACGTGCCGGGCACACCCAAGGCGCCGAGGGACGGACCCGCCGCGCGAATGACCAGCGGCTTGGCCCCGGTCGTGCCGGATCCGCCCACCACATAACCCATCGTGAAATTATCCCCGGCGACCGGGATGGAGGTCAGGATCGACAGGTTGATCAGCCGGCCGAAATTCGATTCGTTGTTCACCGCCAGAGTGGCGGCAGTGCTCGTCGTGGTGACGCCACCGGCACCCGTGGCCACCACGGCATAGGTCCCGGCGTTGGCCGCGGCGACGTTGTTGATCACGAGCGTTGCGCTGGTCTCACCCGCGATGGGCGCGCCATTGCGCTGCCACTGGAAACCCGTGGCCGCGGGGGCGGTCGCGTTAAACACCACTGTGTTGCCTGCTGCCCTCGTTTGCGACGCGGGATGCGTGACAAACGCTAGCGTGCCGGTGGGCGTGTTCACCGTCAGGGTCACGGCTGCACTGGTCGCGGTGCCGGCGGAATTGGTGATCACCACCGAATAGGTGCCGGCATCTGCCGACTGCACATTGGCCAGCGACAAGGTGGAGGTCGTCGCGCCTATGATGTTGACGTTGTTTTTCCGCCACTGAAACGACGGGGCCGGCTGGCCGGTCGCTGCCACGGTGAAGGTGACGGCGGCGCCGACATTGACGACCTGAGCCTGCGGTTGCGCCGTGATGGCGGGCGCCGCGGTAGCCGTGCCGCCCTCGATTTGGAAAATGATCTCCTGGGAAGCATTGTTGGTCAGCCCCTGGGCGTTGAACCCCTGGACGCTGACGGTGAAGGTGCCAGCCTGCGTGGGCGTGCCGGCAATCGCCGGCGTCCCGGAGCGAATCGTGCTGCCCACCGGCGACGGAACAAAACTCAGCCCGGGCGGCAGCGAACCGCCGGTGATTTGGAAGCTCGCCGGCGAGCTCGGAGTGCCGTTGTAGGTGAACCCCACCTGCAGCGGCGTCCCGACGGTCCCGGTCACCGGGTTGCGGGGCGAAAGAATGAAGGTCGTCGCACCGGCGCGGGAGTGCATCGCTCCCAGTATGGCCGCGGTCAATCCGCCGCGCAGCAACTGGCTGACTGGTGAGGAAAGCACATAATCCCCCGCGGTCGCGAAGAGGCGTACGACGGGTGTCCGCTGCAGCAGCGTGAACAGCACCGCAATGGGAAGATTAATACGGGACAAGCGCCCAAGGGCGGAGGCGGACAAATTCATGGGTCAGTGATGCGGATCTTTTGCGACACGGATAAGCAGCGCAAGAGCCGACGAAAGGGCGAAACCGTAACACCGCTGTTACGTCGCCCGACGCGGTGCGCGCCGGCCTAGAAACGCACCGTCAACTGCATGGCCGCCAAGTGGCTGTAGGTGCGATTGCCGATCGGCGCTTGTTGGAGAGAATATTGTAATTTAATCTGGGTGTGGGACGTGAAGCGGAAGGCCGGGGCAATGTCGACCCGCCAGGTGTTGTGTCCCCAACGGGTCGGGCCGCGGCGATTCGGAATCGTGGCGTACAATTGCTCGTTCCACCGCACCGCCCCCGAAAGCTGCGGCGTGAATTTGTATTTCGCCTCGGCATAGTACGACAGGGTGTCGGCATCGCCCACCGTCGGAATCTCGAAGCGGGCCGCATAGATTTCCGCCCAGACCTGAAGGTAGTGCCAGGCGAAGCTCACATCGTGGCCCACCACCAGTTCGCGATAATCGCCGAGCCGATGGCCGCGCGCGAGGCCCGGGGCCGCGAAGGGCCGGAGGTAGGAACCTGCGCTGGCCGACACCCCGAGGTTCCAAGCGTGCCCGGCGCGATAACCGAGCCGTCCGCTCAGCGTGGGATGAGCCCAGCCGTCCGCGTGGCTCCAGGCTTCCGGGCGCGAAGAGAGCGAGGCCTGCTTCACCTCGAACGCATACTGCACGCGCCGCACCTCGCCGGAGATGGCCGCGCCGAGTGAATAGCCCGGCCCCCAGATGATCGGAACGCGGAGGAATTTTTCCCTGGCCGCGACGGCGGCCGGCAAACCGGGACGCACATGGGACCATCGCAACAAGGTTTCGCTCGAACGCACCGCCTCGGAGTCCCAGATCCCGGTGAGGTATTCGTAGGCGAGCGGTGCGGTCACAAACGGATTGGCCCACGACCCATGCCGGCTGACCCAGCTGCCGACCACCGTCGCGAACTTCCCGACCTGCAGGTTGAATCGCCCGTCCTGCCACGGCGTCAGCCGAATCGCATATTCGTCCAGCCGAACCTGGGCGCGATCATCGGCCGGATCGAAACCGCGGTCGGCGCGCGCCTGGGCAAAAACGTAGAGCGAAGCGCCGAGTTGCGCGTCGAAAAAGGCCGTGAGGCGGGGATTGAACAGCGCGTGACCGCCGGCATGCACCAGCGCTTCGTTGGGCTGCGGCAGGGCAAAGGCCTCGAGGTCCAGCAACCCGCTCACCCGCGCGCGCGCCCGATGATCCGAACTGCTCCAGCTCAGCGCCTGCTCGACGCGGTCAAAAATCTCCTCCCCTGCCCCGAGGATCGTCGGCGCGCCGAGCAGGCACGCTGTCATAAAGCTAAGAGAGCGTTGGATAAGTCGGCTGCAAGGTGGGGGCGGCTCTCCGAGCCGCCCTAAGTTTGACGCGTGGATCGCACGGGAACCCAGGCCGGCTCGGAGAGCCAGCCCCACCCTTTTCAGACACCCTCTAAGGCGCAGTGCGTTCATGCGACGCCTCCGTCGGCCGGTTTCGCCACGCGGAAGCGCGCCTCGAACTCAGTCCAGTCCGCGTCGGAGCGGCTCAACTGCAAATCGCCCTGGTGCAGTCGCGCCAGCTCCCGGGCAAGATTCAGGCCGAGACCGTAGCCCGGCACGTTCTCACCGATCGCTCCCCGGTGGAATCGCTCGAAAATGTGCCCGCGGGCCGGCGCCGAAATCGGCTGCCCGGTGTTCGACACGGTAAGCAGCACGGCCTCGCCGTCCTGCCGGGCGGTGATGCGGACGATGCCGCCGCGGCGGTTATACTTCCGCGCATTCTCCAGCAGGTTTTGCAGGATGATCGCGGTGTAGCGTTTTTCGCCGAGAATGTGCAGGCCCGCCGGAAAGGAAGTCTCGATTTCGAGATCCAGCTCATCCGGCAGCGCGCTGAGGTCGTCCAGCGAGGCTTCGATGAGTTGCGTGAGATTGACGGCGGAGAACTCCAGCTTGAGCCGCCCCGCATCCATGCGCGACAGGAGCAAAAGATCCTCGATCAGCGTGGAAAGCCGGTAGGTCTGGTGAATGAGAGCGGAGAGCTCGTGGCATTCGTCCGGCGTCAGGTTGTCCCGGGTGAGCATTTCCTCCAGCCCGGCGCGGAGCACGGTCACCGGCGTTTTCAACTGGTGCGAGGCGTCCGCGGAGAACCGCGCGGAGCGCTCGGAGTCGACCGCGAGTCTTTCCACCGGGGCGGACAAACGGCCGGCGGCGAAATGGCTCGCGGCGAGGCCCGCGAGCAGCAGACCCGCGCCGGCGCCCGCCACCTGCCAGCCCAGCTGGCGCTGGCGTTCGACCAGGTTGGCGAGGGGGAAGAGACAGACCTCGAAGGCGGGCGGATAGTGCGAGCCGGGATTAAGCCGCTTGGCGAACAGGAGGTGACCCTTCCCTTCGACCCCAAGCGGCCTCGGCACGGCATCGCGGAGGGACGCGCCATTCGACGCCATGAGCCCGGCCACGGCGCCAGCGGCCGGTGCGTCCAAGGAAACCGAATGCAGCCGGCCGTTCAGCCAGATGCCGCTTTTCATCCCATTGGCGGCACTGCCCCCGATCTCCAGCGGCGTGAACCCGAGGACGAGCGCCGCAATCGTCTCCCCGGTGTCCGTCGAGAGCATCGGCATCGCGATCACCTCGGCCACCGTGCCATCCTCGCGGGCAAGGTAGCCGACGTGCTGGCGCTCCAGCGGGCCCGGCAAGGCGAGACGGGCGACTTCCGCCGGCGTCAACGATCCCACCACGCGCGAATTCGGCGCGGGGATCACCGCTCCGGTCCGATCCAGGAAGCGGTAGAACTTCGCGTGCAGGCCGTGGTCCCCCAAATCCGTCGTGGGCTCGGTCGCTCCCTCCATCACATCGCGGAGCTCGAATTCCGCGTTCGGGTAAAGCAGCTCATGGTTTTCCTCCAGCGCGCCGATGATCCGCGGCCGGCGCAGGAGCGCGCGGCAGCGCTCGACCAGCCCCGCGTGCCGGATCTGCTGCGCGTGATGCAGTGCCGCCAGCTCGGCGTGAAATTCACGCGCCAGGTCGCGCTCGAAACTGGCGGCGACGCTCGACTGGGCAAAATAGAGCGCGAGCACCGTCACCCCGCAGACCAGGAGCATCATGGCCACCAGCAGCTTCGTCCGAAAACCGGCGACCCGCACCGGCGGGGGCGCAGCGGGAATAGCATAGGGCGTGGCCGGCACGTGGGTCATGGTCGCGTGGGGCAGGCCTCAGGGAAAATCGACCCGGAGCACGGCGCCGTCCTTCACCTCGACCGGCTGTTGCTTCGTGGTCTTGCTGTCGATCCACGCCTTCAGGACGTAACGCCCCGCCGGCACGCCGCTGAGCCGGAAGTGGCCGGCCTCGTCGGTCATGACAAAATGCGGCGTCTCGAGCACGAGGATGAGCGCGCGCATGTGTTCGTGGATGTCGCAGCGCAGCGTCACCAGGCCCGGGGTATCGAACAGGACGGTCGGCACCGGCCTCTCATCCGTCCGGTAGCGCCCGAGATCGAAACGCTTCGGCGGCGAGAACGAGAAGATGTTGTGGTAGGTGTCGTCCAGGTTTGGGAATTCCACCCGCGTGCCGACGTGGACGGGCAGCAACCCGGGCAGAAAGGTCAGGTCCTTCTGCGTCATCTGCGCGACCGGCGCCGCGCCGGGTTTTAGTCCGGCGCCTTCCAGATAAATCACGGCGAGCGGCGGGTTGGTCGACACGACGCCGCCCTTGGCGACGATCTCGTAACGCTTGTTCACCAGCGGGGCGGTGCGGGTTTTCGGCAGTGCGACCCGGCCCTCGATATCGGCGGCCAGGCCGGTCGACGCCACGCCCAGCAGGGCAATCGCCCAAAAACAAGAGACGCGGCGGGAGATCATGAAGCGCGAAGGGTGGCCGGCTGGGGCGCTAGACGTGGGGCCGGATCGTGTACCCGACGCCACGCAGAGTGTGTATCAGCGGCGCCGGAAAAGTGGAGTCCACTTTTTTGCGCAAGCGCGTTATGAATATCTCAACCGTCCGCGTGTCGTACTCATGGTCGCGCTGCCAGACCCGCTCGCACAATTCGGTCCGGGAAAACGGCCGCCCCGGCTCCTGCATCAACACCTGCAACACGTCGAATTCACGCGGTGAAAGCGCAATCGGCTTCCCGGCCCGTGCGACCCGCCGCTGCCGCACATCCATCTGGAGGTCCCCGACCTTGAGCAGGTCGGCCGGACCGACCGTCGTCCCGCGACGACCCAGCGCCTCGATCCGCGCGACCAGTTCGTCCATCGAAAAAGGCTTCGCGAGATAATCGTCCGCCCCGGCCTGGAGGCCTTTGATCCGATGCTCGACCTCGCCGCGCGCGGTGAGCACCAGCACGCGCGCGACCGCCTTGGCCTCGCGCAGCCGTTCGAGCACAGTAAGCCCGTTGAGGCTGGGCAGATTCAAATCCAGGACAATGAGGTCGGGTCGCTCCTCCAGCGCCGTTTGCAGGCCCTCGGCGCCATCATGCCGGGCGGTCAGCGTGTGACCGCGCCGGGTGAGCGCACGCGTGATGTGCCCGGCGAGCTGACGTTCGTCTTCGATCACGAGGATGCGCATGCGGGCCAGCGCACAAAGGGTGAGCCGGCCACGCGCAGGAGGATTTCGCAGTGGCCCGGGGGGTCAAGCCGCCCGCGTCCCCCAAGCGCCTCACGCCACGGACGCAAAGGTCGCGAAGACTACTGCCAGCCACTGAAGTTTGGAGTTTGGCGTTTGGGGTTTGGAGTTCCTGAAGCAATCAGCTCACGCGAAAGCGCGAAGGCGCGAAGGCAATTCAATCTTTTGTCACGGAGTTCACGGAGATGACACGGAGGCCACGGAGCAAATCATAGGATTGAGTCCGAGCCTCAATGCCTTGGTTTGCTCCGTGCTCTCCGTGGGCAGCGCTCCGTGTCCTCCGTGACAAAGATCGATGATTGAATGCTCCTGGCCTCTTGGCTTCTGAATTCCTTCTGAATCGGCTCACGCGAAGTCGCGACGGCGCGAAAACACCAAACACCCGAGCGCCTCACGCCACGGACGCAGAGGCCGCGGAGAATACCGCCAGCTCAGCGAGCTGGCCTACAATCGGAATCAAACACGGGGCGGGGGCGCCCGGCCCCAGCGATCGCTTTCTTTTCTGACTTCGATCCCAACTCAAAACTCCAAACCCCAAACTCCAAACTGCGCGCTCCGCGCCGCCCCGCCTCAGTTGCAGCCGCAACCGCTGCCGCCGACGCCGCGGCCGCCAGTAGCGGTCTCGCGCGAGAAATACACATGCTCCGACATCGCCACATGCAGCCGGTCGCGATCCGGCCGCATCGTGTAGTCGGCGAGGGTGGCGCGTTCCCACGGCTTCACCCGCACCAGCTCCGTGCTGGCACAACCGCTGAACAACGCGACGCCCGCTGCGACCACCAGGAGGGGAAGAATTCGAGTTCTCATGAAATTCACAGCGCGATGGCCGACTCAGTTTTTCTCCGCGAGCGCGGCATCGATGGCTTTCCGCAACTCCCGGTCCGTGGCATCGCCGTGGTAACCCTGATGCACCAGCCGGACCCGGCCGTCGCGACCCACGAGATAGCTCGTGGGCATGGCGGGAACGACGACCTGTTTCACCAGTTTCTGCTGGCGGTCGTGCAGGGCGGCAAACGGCGGCGCCATTTTTTTCCAGAACGCGGTCGCGGCGGCGGGTTTCTCATCGATGCTCACTGCCACGACGACCACTCCGCGCGCGGCATAATCCGCATGGATCCGGGCGAGCGCCGGAAAGGAGGCCTTGCAGGGCGCGCACCACGATGCCCAGAAATCGACCAGCACCACTTTGCCCGCTGGCACCGGGACCTCGCCGCCAGCGAGATTGACAACGCCGGCGTCGGCGAACGCGGGGAATACGTCACCGGTCTTGATTTCGGCGCGCAGACCGGTCGCGAGGCACAACCCCACGGCGGTGAAGAGCGCGCGGGCGCCGTGACTGGCGGCGAAGGCCCGCGCTGATTCAAGTTGCGACCACATAATGAAAAAACCCCCGGGTTTGCGCCCGCGTTTGCGCCGCAAGGATCAGTCCCTCGGCGCCCGGGCATGCTTGGATGAACTCGAGACCTTTCGGCACGCCAAGGACAAAGGCCGTGGTCGAGAGCACTCCTGCCTGGAGGCAGCTCCCCGCAATGACCGTCGCCTGGACGCAGCCGTTGGCCACTGGCCAGCCGGTACGCGGGTCGATAATATGGCCGAAGCGTTTTCCGTCGACGGTGAAGCCCCGGATGTAATCGCCGGAAGAGGCAATCCCCCGCCCCACCAGAGCCACACTGCCCGACGTCGCGCCCGGTTTCTGCGGATCCTCCAGCCCGACATGCCAGGCCGGACGGCCCGGCGGCGCACCGATCGCGCGCAGGTCATGGCCGAAATCGACCAGCGCGCAGGGCAACCCGTGATCGACGGCGAGCTGGGCGACAAAATCCACGGCGTACTCCTTGCCGAAGCCGCCAAAATCGAGCGCCATGCCGCGCTCGGGCAAAAAGACTTTTCCCTCGGCGCGCTGCACTTTCTTCCAACCCACCAGCGCACGCGCGGCGGAGATTTCTGCCGCGGCCGGAATCCGCGGGCTTTCCGCCTTGTAATTCCAGAGCTGAATCAACGGCAGCGCGGTCGCATCGAGCACGCCCTGGGTCATGAAGTGCAGCGTGTCGCAGAGCTGGAGCAAAGCCTCCGTTTCCGCATCGGTTTCGACCCAGTCGCGGCCCGCGGCGGCATTGATCCGGCTGAGGAGGCTGTCCGGCCGAAAGCGCGAGAACTTGGCCTCGAACGCGTTCACCCACGCGACGGCGGCGCGTTCAAAGCCGGCCGCCTGCGCATCGCCGCCCCCGGCCGCGTACTGGACTTCACACGTCGTGCCCAAGGCGGGAAACGTCAGCTTGCGCAACGGCAGCGTCGGATCCGTCACGGCCGCGATCGTTCGCGGCGGGCGATGGGCTTGAGCGACTACGGCCATGGTGGGGTTGAGACGGAGAGACGGGGAGAAAAATTCTTTCTCACCAGGAAAACCTCCCTCCAAGCGTGACGATATTAGCCCGGCAATAGGCGCTCTGCGGAGTCACCCGGTCCTTGCCGCGCATGTCGTAGCGCTCAAAGGCCACGTCGAACTGGAGCGCCGCCGTGGCGTTCAGAATCACTTTCAGCCCGTAGGTGAAGGTCTGCATCGACGACAAACGATAATCTGAAGAATAGAAAGGGCCAGTGCGCCGGGGCGGCCCCTGCACCGGAACGATCGACGTGTCGTCCAGGTTGTAATGATAAAAGTCCGCCGCACCCTGATCGTAGAAACGCAGCCCCGGCCGCAGCAGCACCTTTTCGCCGAGCCGCTGGAACCACGCCAGGTCCACCGTGTGCGCGCGGGTGCCGAACGAGTCCCGATAAAAACGATAGGTCGCGTCCACCGCCCCATGCATTTCCGGAAACGCCCGGTTCAGCGCGAGCAGGCCGATCCATTTGTCCCGCTCGGACGGGCGATTCTCCCCGAACGTCAGGGGCAGCGAAACCCCGGGAATGATCTCCACGTTTTTCTGCACCAGTTTGTAGGCGTCGGAGAGATATCCCCGCTGCCGGCCCCAGGTGAAGTTGCACGTGAGCGACGTCTGCGGATTGAGCAACTGGGTCACCCCGACGATCACGTCATTCGTGTCCTTTTCCGCGTGGGCCGCCTGGTAGAAGACCTTGATCGTGTCGTCGGTGCCGGCGACGCCCAGGAGCAGCGTGGTGTTCTTCTGGTTGAAATCCGTGACGGTGTTGACCGCCCAGCCGGTCGAGACGTAATCGCTCTCGCGGCTGTTGCTCACGCCCAGCGCGAGATTGACGCGCTGGAACTGGTGCGAGAGCTCGCCGCTCCAGGCCTTGCGGCGCTCGGTCAAATTCGAGAGCGGCACTTGATCGCTGCCGGCCCGAGCCGGCTGCCCATTCGGCGTCGCTCCGGCAATTGAATCGAGGATGCCTTCCAGCTTCAGCTTGGTCGCGGTGCCCAAGTCCTTTTCGATGAAGGCGCCCTGGGTGCGCACCGCGATGCGTCCGCCCATTTCACGGTAGTCCTCGTATTTGTAGCTGATCGAGTCCTCGGCCCGCGCCCCGCGCGGAGCCAGCGAGGCCAGCGTGACCGCGAGCAGGCCCACCCGGAGAGTGGGATACGGCAGGGAGTTCATCAGCAACGGTGACACGCCGACCCCACTGGATTCGCGAGCAAGTAGCCCGCAACGAAAGAAAAGTAACAGTTCATACAGGATGCGGGCCTGCGCCCGCGACTGGTTACGTCGTCCCGGCCGGGAAATAGTTACGCTACCGCGGGAGCTCCACGGACGACGCGCGCAACGACAGGTTGAGCAGGGGCGAATTGGCGCCCCGGGACTGCAGCGTAAACTGTTCAATGCCGATGTAAGGCGAGCGCTTGTGCAGGTTCAGGTAAAACTTCTCGAGCGTGAAGAAATCCGCGCCGGACACATTATAGAGGACGGTGTGAATCTTGAACTGCCCGTTGGTCTCAGTGGTGGGCGTCCCACTGGTGCCGTAATTATTCTTCAAACCCGCCTCGGAGGCTGCCTGGTTGATTACGCTCACGAGCCGGTTCGCATCCAGCGTCTGCGAGGCGTCGAAACTCTTTGCGGCCCGGTCGGCATCGGCCTCGATCTTGGTCTTGTTCTGGAGCCAGCGCCCCTGATCCGCGAGTTCGACCGTGGTCAGGTGCTGGGTGCGCCAGAAAACCGCCGCCCGCTTGTTGAAGGCCGTCAGCCACCAGAGGACGCCAATCAGCACGAACGCGAGCAGCAGGACTTTCTCGCGGAGCAGCCGGCCAAGGAAAAATATTCGAAGAGTGCGGATCATTGGGCGATGGAGTCGGCGGGTTTGATCGCGTCCGGCTTGAACGTCACCACCAGGGTGAAGTTCGCGGTGTCGCCCCGGGTGCCGGTGATTCGCGCGTCGGCGCGCTCGATCGCGGGGACCTTTTGCAGCGTGGACTGATAGACACTCACCTGCGCGGCGCTGGTGGCGACCGCCTCGACGGTCAGGGTGTTGATCCCCGCCTGGACGGAGGCGAGCACGCGGCTGAAAATAATTTCCGGGGGCCGGCGGTTCTCGGTGATGATGGCCGTGACCATTTCGAAGGGCAGGAGTCGCTTGGTCGCGAGCTCCTCGATCCGGAAGGCCAGGGCCTGCGAGCTGATGATTTTCTCGACGGTCGGCTTTTGTCCGCGAATCTGGGCGGTCCGGACTTCCTGCCACCCCTTGCCACCGAGCAGGGCAAACTCACCGACGATGAGCAGCAGCAGCAGCGCCGCCGAGCCGAGCAGGACCCGCCACAAGATCACGTCGCGTTTCTGCGCGGCGCGCAGCGCGGCGAGCTCGCCCTTGTCCCGCACATCCAGCGCCGCCGCCGCCGACGCGGGCAGCCGGGAAGCCACGGCCCCGGACTGAAAGGTAAACTCCTCGTCGCTCCCCGCCGGACCGGCCACGGGGGGCACCGGCAGATCCACCACTGCTTTGCTGCCCCCGATTATCCGGAGCAAATCGTCCCGCACCCGCAGGCGATCCTCCTCGCTCGCTTCGATCGGCAGGGGCCGGAACAGGACCCTGGTGGGAACGCCGGGCGCGTCCCAGTAGACCGCCGTCAGCCCTTCGGCCGAGGTAAGAATCACGGTGGTGGCGGGCTCGACCTCCGCGGCCGCAATGGCGGCAAAAGTGGGCAACACGAGTTCGGCGCCCTCCCAAGCCGCCGTTTGATCGGCGGTAAAGCGCCGGCGGTAGGAGGCGAACACCAAACCGTGAGCCGCGCCGGGGGTCCAAAACCAGCCATAGTAAAGTTGCGCCAGCGGGAAGGGCGACACGGCCTCCAACGCCAGCTCGATCTGCGCCGCCGCCTCGGCCGCGGTCGCCCCCGCCGTCACCGGCACGGGCCGCGTGAAGAAAAGGGCATCCGGGAGGAGCACCACCTTGGGCGGCGGCGGACCATCACGGAGAAATCTTAGCGGCGAGGCGCACATGGATGCGGTAAGCGGGACGGCAGTTTAGAAGGGTCGATTCGGCGGAGGCGGTGGTGGAGCTGGAGGAATCGCATCATTCTCGCGAATTTCCAAGAGCGTAAACGGATACTTCAGGTTCCGGGCGGCAGTTGCATTTGCCCCCGCTTTCGGTCCACCGGGCGCGTTGGCGGCATTGGGGGTGCCGGCGCGGTTGGACGGAGTGGCGGCGGAAGTCTGCGTGCCGGTCTTCGATGCTTCCGATGACGTCTGCGCCCGTTGCGAGGCTGCCGGCGTCTGGATGGTTGACGCCCCGCCCGGCGGGGCGATTACGGCCGCGACGCGAAATTGGGTCCGACCGTCGATCACCGTCACCAGGATCCGCAGTGCACTGATGGTGGATCCGAATCCACTGGTGTCACCGGTCACGCCGGCCGCGATTTTTCCGGCTTCGGCCGGACTCATGAAGAATTGCGGGCCGTTCACCCCGAAGGTCCCCGCCCCGCTTAAATAGTCCGAGATGTTCTGCTGCTGGGTGGGCCCGAACTGGCCGAGCGCAGCGAGCGTGTCGGGCTTGGCCCCGTTGATGTTCGGGCGCTGGAAATCCAGCAGCGACACGCTGTCCGCGAAACGCTGCCAGTATTCGTTGGGCCGGCCATCGCGGTCGAAGAATTTTTCCCGGACCTGGTCGATCGCCCGCAGCTCGCCGAACGAGCGCAGCGAACGACCGGGAGCCTCGAAAGGCAGCGGGCCCTGGTCGTAATCCGGGGTGACGGAAGTGGTGTAGACGTGATTCTTTTTCATCCAGCCCATCATCGCATCCGCGAGGGTTTCGGCTTCGGGCTGCGGCAGCTGCCAGTTCTTGAAAAGATTGGTCAGGACTTGGGCGTTGGCCCGCGGGAGGGAAATTTTTCCACTCTCATCCTCGAACGTGATTTGCACCACCCGGCCTTCGCTGGGCGTGTACCCGGCAAAGCCCAGCGGATCAGCCCAGCCTTCCGCGGGACTGTGGAGCCCGTTGCCCGCCTCGCGAAATTCATTCAGCACCGCGAGCGTCACCTCCAGGGCGGAGTACGCCTCGCTCCGCAGCCGGCGCGTCAGCGCCTCTCGCTGGTCGACCAGCAAATCCGTCCCCGCCCGCTCCATGAAAACGAGCAGCGCGAACGTCGCGAAGAGCAGCGACATCATCACGATGATCAGCACGGACGCGCGCGTGCGCCGGACGAAATGAGGCCCGGGCAGCGCGGCGGAGAAAATGGGGCGGCGCGGGTCCATGTCTAGAACGCCGGCAGCGCCTGGGTGGGGTCGATGAGCGTCACGACGCTGTGCCGGGTCATCTTGCCGTAGGTGAATTTCAGGCGCAGTCGTTGCGGCGTCAGCGGCTGGTTTTGCGGATCCATCTTCAGCTGCGTCTCGGTGGTCCAGCGGTTGAAGTCGGGTTCGTAATAGTCGTAAGCGAGCCCGGTTGCCAAGGGAGTGACCACGGTCTCGCGCGGGGCGTCGGTCTCGAAATTCTTTTCCAGCCGGGAGTGCCAGAGGAGGATCAACCCCTCGTTCGGCCGGGCTTGGAACGAACAGACCACCTCGGGGAGCGGCCGGTCCGGCCAGGTGAAGAGCCGGCTCCCGGCGGGCAACTCGAAGGTGAGCATCTTCTCCATCACGCCGTTTTGCGGCCGCACTTCCTGCAACGCGATCGGCGTGGAATTCGGCTGCGCCGCCGGCGGCAGCGCCGCGCTGCGCAGCTCGTTTTCGAGGAAGCGCGTGACCGCGCGCACGTGCTGTTCGAAGAGCCGCACGTCCGTGTTGCGACCCCACAGCTCGCCCATGGAAAAAATGAACGTGTTGAGCCCGACCAGGACGAGCGAGACCAGCATCAGGGAAAGCAGGACTTCGAGCAGGGTAAAGGCGCGGCGGGAGCGGAGCTCCCGCGCAGCGGGCTGCTTTTTCACCGCAGGCCGGCGGGACGCCTGCGCTGCTCGACTGCGGTCAGCGGCGCTCATCGCTGCTGCTTTTGCTTGCCCTGGAATTCCAGGATGCGCGTTTTCGTTTCCTCTTTCAGCTTGGTCCGCTCCGCCGCGTCGATCGACCAGGTCGGGCGGAGCAGCGTGAACGCCTGCACCTGCTTGAGGGGGTCGCCGCGACCCGGATCGCTGAGCTCGCAGGTGAACGCCACGTGGAACAAATCGGCGAGGTTGGCGGAGGTGATTTCCACGCTCCAGCGGGCGTGGCGTCCATCGGCCGTGTCGAACTCCCCGCCTTCCTCGAGCTTCTTGCGGTCGGGCTCGCTCAGCACCAGCTGGCGCGCGAAGGCGAAGTCCTCGTTCACCAGGGTGCCGCGCGCGGCCACCTCATAACTGTTCAGCACATTGACGTAGGCGGAGCCCAGCATCACGGCGGCCAGCGCGAAAATAACCAGCGCCATCAGCACTTCGAGCAGGGTAAAGCCCCGGGGGCGCGGCGCAGAGAGCTTCATGTCAGGGCGTGCGGGCATTGGGATCGACCACCAGCACGGCGGCGCAGGTCCAGGGATCGATGGATAGAACATGCGAACCGCCCTTGCGCATGATCTGCACGCGAAACGGCATGCAGGTGCCATCCGAATAAAAGGTCACGAAACCGATCGGTTGCGTCTCGACCGCCACGCCGCCGATGAGATTCAGCGGTCCCCCCTTGCCGGCGCCGAGGAAGTCGATGGTCAGGTCCGTCGCGCTGGCCGGCGGAATGACGAACTGCTTGATCACGGTTTCCTCCTCGGTAAAACCGTCCGCCGCGAGGCGCTTGGGCGCGAAGCCATCGATCAGGGTGAACTGTTTCTTCTCCCGGTCGAAACGCAGGCGCACCTCTTTCTCTCCCTTGAGCGCGGCCTTCCGCGCCTCCTGCACTGCTTTCCAGAAAACTTCGTCGGCGGTCACCGGTTGATCCGTCAGGAGATGCGCCGCGCCGCCGACCAACGCGCCGGCCAGCATGGCAATCAGGGCGATGCTCAGAAGAATCTCCAGCAGCGTGAAGCCCGCGCGACGGCGCAGGCGGCCTCTGGCAGGGCTGCCGCTTGCCGGCATGCCGCCCGGGCAGTCGAAAATCCGCATGCCGGTGTCATGTCTTCCGCGCGATCCCGCAGTCGCGGGAGCGGCAAGCGCCGGCCCTACCGAGCAACTGACGATCCCCATTTTCATCCGAACGAATGCGCAAGCACCCGCCGACGTGGCGTCGGCGGGCGACGACGTTATTTTGCCGCGCTACCCGAATCCCAATTTCCGATGTCGTCATTCGTGCCGCTCTGCTTGTCCGGGCCTTTCGACCAGAGATCGTAGCTGGCCTTGTTCTTGGCGCCCGGATACGCGTACTGGTAGGGCTCGCCCCACGGATCGTTCGGAACCTTGCTTTCCGTCACGTACGGCCCGTGCCAGCGGTCGCCCTTGGAGCCGGGCGCGGTGATCAGCGCCTGCAGGCCGTCGCTGGTCGAGGGATAATCGCCCATGTGCATGCGATAGGTGAAGAGCGGGCTCTTCATGCTCTCCTTGACGAAGAGCTCGGCGGTGGTGGCCTGGGCTCCGCCAAAAATATTGCCCACGTTCGAGATGGCCAGGCCGGCGAGGAGTCCGAGGATCGCCAGGACGACCAGCAGCTCCATCATGGTGAAACCTCTTTGGCGCCGGCGGGGGCACACCGGTTCAGCGGGGGTTCCACTGCGCCGGCTGCGGAGGAGGAAGGAGTTAATCGGCATGGTTCGGATCAGGATGAGGTTGAACGCGCGATTGTCGAGACGTGCCACGGGCTAGTGAAGTTGCAGCAGACCGCCGCTAATCCGGGGGGCCTTGACCGCACCGCGTCCTGCGCAAAACCGCAAAATCACTTCAACGCAGCCCGGTGTCCCCGCCGGGTGACCAGAGCGCATCGTCCCCGGTTCCGAATTTTCGATCCGGCCCGGCGCTGCGAAGCTCCATCCGGTCGCCGCTGATCTGGTGAAAGCGGAACGGCGTGCCCCAGCGATCGCAGAGTTCGCCGCGGTCATTCACCGCCGGGTGGCTTTTTGGAATCAACACGAGCTCCAACGGGTTGTCACCCGTCAGTGCCGCGGTGATCTCTCGGTTTTCGCCCACCGGGTTGCCGTCACGCGGAAAGTTGCTGCGCCACCCTTCGAGGATCTGCCGCACCGCATCGAGATCCCGCTCGATGGTCGAGCCCGGCGCGTTGAGCGGCGCGGCCAGTGGAAAATCTGCCTGCAGCGACGCCATCGTCGGTGGCGGGGCGCGAGCGACGAGCCTGGCCGGTGAATCGGCGGGGGCAGGGTTTTCGCCGCCGGCGGTTTTGCGCGCAGCGGAGTCGCTCGACGGAATTCTGCCGGTCGGCCAAAAATACCATGCCAGCGTCCCGAGGATAACGAGCAGCAGGACGAATGAACCACTCCGCCCCGTAGCGGCAGGCGTCCCGGCCGGCCGGGGTTTTTTAGAAGGCGCTTCGGGCGACGACATAAAATAGGGCGGACTGCAGTCCGCCCTGGTGATCACCAAGGGCGGGTCGGAGACCCGCCCTACTTTGATCAGACGAAGCCGAGGTTGGGGCGGGCGAAACGGCCGAGGTTGGGCAGAACCACCGGGAGGTTCGAGGCGCTGACGCCGAACCAGGACGCGAGCGTCGCGGAGTATTCGTCCACGCTCGTCGTGGGAATCCACGAGCCGCGGGTGCTGGCATCGTCCGGCCCGCGAATGGTGAGGTCCGCCATCTTGCCGTAGATGTCGCCGCCATTCACCGCGCCGCCGACCACGAGATGATTCGAGCCCCAACCGTGGTCCGAGCCGTCGCCATTGGTGTTATACGTGCGGCCGAAGTCGGAGGCGGTGAACGTGGTGACCTGATGGGCGCAGCCGAGTTCTTCCGTCGCGCGATAGAAGGCCGCCACGTTGCGGCTGACATCGGCGAACAGGTTGGCATGCGCGCCGAGTTGCGCGTCGTGCAGATCCCAGCCGCCGATGCGGGCGAAAAAAATCTGCCGCTTCAGGCCGAACTGCGGCGCCACCGCGACCAGCCGCGCGATGGTGCGCAACTGCTGGCCGAGGGCGGAGGCCGAAAACGCGGTGGTGAAGGGCGGATTGCCGCTGAGGACGGCGGAGAGCTGGGCGCTGTCGGAGATCGCGTTGGTGGTGGCGCCCGCGAAGGCCGTTTCGAAGAGATTCCCGTTCTGCGCCGCGAGCAGGTCGTTCTGCGCCTTCATCCGGATGCTGGCGGCGTTGGTGCCGGTGGCGGTGCCGCCACTGGAGCTGTTGAGCGCGATGGCGCCGCCCGCGTTCACCGCGAACTGGACAATGTTCCTGCCCACCTGGAACGAATTCTGGCCGTTCAGGCTGATCGACATCGAGATGTTGTTGCTCGTGTTGAACGCGTTCGTGAGATCGGCGAGCCGGCCGCCCCAGCCGGTGGCAAACGGCTTGTCGGGGACGCTGCTCTGCCACTCGACCTGCTGATCGTTGTGCGAAAAAAGCTGCGGGGGCAGCGGCACCGAGCGGGCGGTGTACTGTGCCTTGCTCGTCGGCACCACCAGCGTGCCCACATTGCCGATCAGCGCCATTTTGCCGGAGTCGAAGAGCGATTTCAGCCCGGTGTTGTTCGTCCCGGCCACATCCGCGTTGAGGCTCGAGTGCAAGCCCCACGCCCGGCCGTCACTGGTTTTCGGATTCAGCCCGAGCAACTGCGCCTGCTGCAGCGCCAGGGTGCCGCGGCCCGCGGCGGAATTGTAAGCGGCATACCCGGCCGCATCGAACGGCACGATCATGTTGTTGGCATCGTTGCCGCCGGCGAGGAAGAGGCACACCAGTGCCTTGTAATCCGGCGGCAGCGCCGCCGCCGTGCTGGGGGGAGTGGTCGGGACCGCATCCGGGCTCACCACCGCACCCATCATGCGGAGCTGCGCGAGGGTGGACAGCATGCCGGTGGCGCCGACGGCGGCACAACACTGGCCGATGAACTTGCGGCGATTCGGATCGAGGGGTTGGTTCTTGGAATTCATGGCGGGGCGGCGAAATTATTTCTGGATGGCGCCGTGGGGCGACGTGAGGGTGAGATAGACGGCCATCCGCACTTTTTCGGCGGCCGGCGTGCCCGCGGCCATGGAGTTGACGGCGGCGGCGATGCGGGTCGTGGCGGTCGCCGGCATCGCACCGGAGGCGAGCAACAGGTTCACGGTGTCGACGAGTTGCGTCGGATTGGCCGCGAGCGGAAACAGCGGGTCCAACACCGGCAGCGGGGTCTGGTCCGCGGCGTTCGTCGATCGGGTGGCGGAGATGTACGTGTAGTAGAAGTTGGCCTGCGTGAGCGCGGTCGTGTCGGTGAGAATCTGATACTCCGGGGCGTAAAGGCCGGCCTCGGCGGTGGCGCCGGGCAGCACGAAATTCGGCTCGTAGAAATTAAACACCGTCGGCGCGCGCTGGGCGGCCTGCGCCAGGTTGATCTCCGCATTCGGGATGTTGAACCGGCCGTTATTCGAATTCGCGTTGAACGCCCGGAACAAGGCGGTCGCGCGCAGGACCGGCTCCTTCAGCTTGCCGAAGGTCGCCGTGGCCGCCACCGCCGGGGAACGCGCCTCGTAATCGAGCAGGATGGCGCGCACCACCGCACCGAGATCGCCGCGAACTCCCGCGCCGTTATTGGCGAAGACCTGGGAGACGCGATAGATGTAACCCGGGCTCGGGTTGCTCGTGACGAGCCGCTGGATGAGCTGGCGTGAAATGAAGGGTCCCGTGTTGGGATGAGTGAAAAGCGCGTCGAGGGTGTCTTTGAGATCCTTCACGCCGCCCTGCGCCGCGGGCAGGACCCGGCCGCCGATGATGCTCTTCTGCGTGTCGTCGTGGAAGGACGGCCAGAGCATCATGGGGTTGATGTAATCGGCGGCGCCGCCACCGAAGAGATTCGGGTTGGCCGCCGCGTTGAGCGCCGGGTTGTTGTACGCGAAGCCGGTGAAAATCTTCGCAGTCTGAACGATGGTGTCCTGGGTGTACGTGGGGATCGGCTGGCCGTTCGGGTCGAGGCGCAGCGTGCCGTCGGGGTTGAGCTCGTTCAGCCCGACAGTGAAGAGCTGCATGATTTCGCGCGCGAAATTCTCATCCGGCGTCGCGCCACCGGCCGCCTTGCGGTTGCGGAGGGAGCTCAAATAGATGCCCATGATCGGGCTCAGGGTGACTTGCTCGAGCACGTCGCGGAAATTTCCGAACGCGCCGTTGACCAGGATATCGTAATAGTTGGCCGCGCCTTCCTGCCATTGGAAGATGGTGCCGTTGGCGTCGGAGGTGACGAGAATCTGGCTGAGGGCGAAAGCCGTCCGCTGGCGGAGTTGATCGGGCGCCGT
>JBKJRG010000061.1:0-7934 GCA_046594805.1 Opitutaceae bacterium
GGGTTGGATGCGTTCGAGTATTCCAAGGCTCGCACCCGGCTGGATGTGAACATCGATTACCAGCTCCGTCCGAACCTATTCCTCTACGCCAGCGGCCAGAATGTCTTCGACGTACCCGAAACACTGTTACGCTATGGCTCGCAGACCCCCGGCTACGCCCGGCCTTATCAGGTGCTGACGACCGGCGTCCAGCTGACGCTGGGGATTAAGGGCACATTCTGATCGCGCGGGCCGGGGAGCTCGCGGGTCGCCTTGACGCCGCCTGACTGATTTCGCTCGAGCGAGCGCGCCCTCGTCCGCCCATTTCAATCTGCCGGTGCCGTTGCATGCGCCATCGCGCGTCGTGGGCTTGGGCGCATCTCAGTTTCTGGTCAGCGCGAACGTGGCACGGGCGTCCCGCCCGTGGACGGCGCTCCGCGCCGCCTACATGGGCAGGATGCCCACGCCACCCACGGGCAAGATGCCCGTGCCACGACAGGCTCCGACGCGCTGTCCAGAAACTGAGATGCGCCCCGTCGGCTTGCACCCACCGCCTGGTGGTGGGAGTTTATGGCGATGAATGTTTTCGTCGTTTCCCTGAAAATCGTGCCGCAAAAGGATCATCCGCGTTTTTTCGATGTCGGCGGTGGGCTGGCCAGCGTGTGGGTGACGGACGCCACCGGGCAGGCGGCCGCCGTCCGCGCGGCGGCGTTCCTCCAGCTGGCGCGCTGGGAAGTGGTTGAAGTGAAGGACTGTCAGGAGATCACCCCGAAACCGGAAGTGATGAAGCTCATGCAGCATCACGCGGTCGCGCCGCTCCCGATGGATGCCAAGCTTTGTGATGTCACCGCGCTCCGGAATATCCTCGAGGCCTATCGCTTTGGCTTCGCGTACAATATCGACTTCTACGCGCCGGGCGGAGAAGAGGTGTTCGAAAAGATGAAGGCCGCGCCATAGCCGGAAAAAACTTTCGGAGCAGACGTGGCGCAAGGTGCTGGGCGCGCTGAAGGAGCTGGTGGAGAAATAATTTTTCGGGTGAGGGCGGGCGTCGACCACCGCAACGCGGCGGGGGCGCCGCGTCCCCAGGAGCGCAGCCGCTCGTGATTCGGGCTTCCACGCGGCCCCGGACGCGTTAGGCCATTTGTGCCCCATGAAGATCCTTCTTGCCGCGCTCCTGCTCAGCTCGGTCGTGTGTTCCGCGCTCGCCCAGTCCCGGGTTCCCTGGACGACTTCCCAAGTCGCCGGTTCGCCGGAGCCCCCCAGGGCCTTTGTGTCGGAGCAGATCCTTCCGCAGTTGCCGCTGCGCGAAGCCCTCGAGCTCGCAACCGTCCCGGGCAGCGATCGGTTGATCGTGGTGGAGCGGCGCGGCCGGCTCGCCACGTTTTCGCCCATCGGTTCCGCCGCGGCGGCCGACGAGCTGATCGACCTCCTTTCGCTCCACGCCAATCTCAGCAACGCGTATGGCGTCGTTTTGCACCCGCTCTTTCGGGAGAACCGCCAGATCTTCGTTTGCTACGCGCTCCGGGATGGGCTGGAGGACGGCACGCGCGTCTCGCGTTTCACCCTGACGTCGCTGGATCCCCTGCGCGCCGATCCGGGCAGCGAGGAGATAATCCTCACTTTTCGTGCGGGTGGCCATAATGGCGCCAACCTGCGCTTCGGTCCCGACGGCTACCTCTACATTTCAACCGGCGATGCCGGCCCCGCGGCGCCGCCGGATCTCTACAACACCGGCCAGGATACGAGCGATTTGCTTTCGTCAATCCTGCGCATCGATGTCGACCGCCGCGACCCGGGCCGGAATTATCGCGTCCCACCGGACAACCCCTGGGCGAGCCCGGCGCCGGCGGCGGGAAATGGTTCCCCGGGCCCATCGGGTCCCGTGACGCGCCCGGAAATCTGGGCGTATGGCCTGCGCAACCCGTGGAAGATGAGCTTCGATCGCGCGACGGGCAACCTGTGGTGTGGCGACGTCGGCTGGGAGTTGTGGGAAATGGTTCACCTGATCCGGCGCGGAGGAAACTATGGCTGGAGTGCCTACGAGGCCGGCCAGCCGATCAAGCCCCAGCTCGCCAATCCGCTCGCGCCGATCAGCGCGCCGATTGTCGCGCATGGGCACGCGGAGGCCGCCTCGATCACGGGCGGCTTTGTTTACCATGGGAAGCAATTCCCGGAGCTCACGGACGCTTATGTCTACGGGGATTTCGCCACTGGAAAAATCTGGGCGCTCTGGCATGACGGCGCGAAAATCACGCGCCACGAGGAGATCGCCGACACCCCGCACAGCGTCGTGACCTTCGGCGAGACGGACGATGGCGAGCTGTATTACCTGCACTATGGGACGCCCACCACCGTGCATCGACTGGTGCGCAATCCGCAGCCGGCGCCCGCCGACTTTCCGCGCACGCTCAGCGCGACCGGCCTGTTTGCCGACGTCCCGCGGCAACAACCCGCCGCCGGCGTGTATCCCTTCACCATCTCCAGCCCCATGTGGAACGATGGTGCGACCGCCAGCCGGTGGGTCGCGCTCCGGGGCACGTCAAAGGTCACGACGGCGGTCACGGTCAAGCGCGACGAAAAATCAAACGAGATCAAGGCAAACTATGCCACGAAATGGCCCACGGACGCGGTCCTGGCGCGCACGCTCACGCTCGGCCAGCTGGCGCCCACGCCGGCGGAGCGGACGAAGCCGATCGAGACACAACTGCTGCACTACGATGGCGCCAACTGGAACGGTTACAGCTATCGCTGGAACGAAGCCGGCACCGACGCGGAACTAGTCCCGGCCGAGGGAGCCGAGGTCGCGTTGCGCGCAGCTGCCGATGCCCAGGCCCTCGGCCCGGCCATTCGATCGTACCAGTGGCGCTTTCACAGCCGCGCGGACTGTCTGCGCTGCCACAATTCGCGCACGCCGGGCCCGCTCGCCTTCAGCCCGACGCAGTTGGCGGGGGGCGGCGCGCAGCAACCCGTGGAGTTGATCGACCGCGGGCTGGTCGACGCTAATTTTTTCGAGCAGACGCGTCTCGTGGCCGAATCCTCCGTGGGGCCGGCCGCATCGGCGCGGGCGGTGCTTACCGCGAATTGCGCCCATTGCCACACCGCCCACGCCGGCGGAGCGGTCTCGATTTTTCTCAACCCGGACCTGCTCACCGGGCAGATGAACGTCGTCGGGGTGGAACCGTCCCAAGGCGGACTGGGCTTGAAGGAGCCAAAGATAATTGCGCCGGGCGATCCGTGGAATTCCGTCCTCGTGGCGCGCATGGCCAAGCTCGGCACCGGTCACATGCCACTGATCGGTGCCCATGAGGTGGACGTCGCCGGACTCAAGGTGATCGAGGATTGGATCGCGCGGATGCCGGCGGACCACCCCGCGCCGCCGCCTTGGGCCGAGATGACGTGGGACCGCGGCGCGGTCGAGCGCGAGTTGGTCACCGTCGGCGGCGCGCTGCGGCTGCGCCGCGCGATCGATGACGGGAAGCTCGACGCCGATCTCCGGGCGGTCGCCTTCAAGCTCGCGTGGACTTCGCCGGAGTCGACGGTGCGCGATATCTACGAACGGTTCAAACCGGACGAGAATCGCGAGCGAACGCTGGGCCCTCGGATCGACGCCGAAGAACTGCTCCGACTGCGCGGGGACCCGGTTCGGGGCGCGGCGCTGGTGGGGCCGGCCGGGAAACTCGCCAGTTGCCAGGCGTGTCATTTCATCGAGGGCAAGGGCCGTCATTTCGGTCCCGACCTGTCGAAGCTCGGCGCCCGGCAGACTCCCGCCCAGATCCTGGAGAGCATCCTGTCGCCGGCGAAGACCGTCGCGGCCGAGTATCGTCCCCGGGTGGTCGAGTTGCGCGACGGCACCACGCAGGTTGGCTTCGTGCTGGCCCGCGCTGCCGGCGAAATCTCGCTCACGGTCCCCACGGGCCCGCCGTTGAAAATCAGGACGGCCGACATCAAGGCGCAGAAAACCCTGCCCACCTCGCTGATGCCGGAAGGCCAGCTGCAGGGCGTCACGCCGCAGGAAGCCGCTGACCTGTTGGCGTATCTCGCGAACTTGAAGTAGCGCCGGCTTCCCCACCGCCGAAAAACGATCGAACGATCATGGCGGGCAGTCGGAAACCGCCCCTCCTGCCGTTTGATCACCCGCCGGATGCGTTGCTCAACGGAGCGCGCGCGCGTTTTCTTGGGGCGCCGTTTTTTGGCGGTGGCCCAAAGCATGGGCGAAGAACGGTAGCCGACGCGTGGGAGAAGCAAGCGGTGGTTTGAGTTGTAGGGGCGTCGCTTGCCGACGCCCGCGAATGCCAACGGCTCCAGTGTATCCGCGGGCGTCGTCAAGCGACGCCCCTGCTACAGTGGGCACGCCGGCCCGGTTCACCTAGGAAGAACCCTGAGCCCCGAACGGGGGGAGGGCGCCCGATGTGGCTTTCGCGGTCCGCGACTAGGCTGCGGGCCTGCCACGTTTGATCAGCGCTCGGACTTGGCCCCCACAAAATGCAATGCGCTGAAAACCGTCCCCGTCCCGCTCCTCCCATGAATACAACGATCAAGCTCCGTGGTGTCCGCTGCCTGCTGGCCGCCATTTTTGTAACCCTCATCGCGCTTCCGGCCAGCTGGGCGGGAAATGCATTTTCCAAAATCGTGGTCTTTGGCGACAGCCTCAACGACCGCGGCAACATGGTCCAGTTCACCGGCGGCGTTTTCCCGAATACCGGCACCGGCTATACCTACGGCCGGCAAAGCAACGGCCCGGTGTGGGTCGAATATCTCGCCGGCCGGCTCGGCATGGCGGACGACGTGATGAATTACGCGGTCGTCGGTGCGATGACGAAACCGACTCCGGGTTTTCCCACCGGCAACGTCTGGTCGGACACCTTCCCCGGCCTCGAAGGCACGGATGTTGCCACGCAGGTCCTGGACTATTTGACCGATGCGCGGGGCCAGGCGGATCCTGATGCCCTCTTCATCCTCGAAGGCGGCGCCAACGATTTTTCCCGCGTCGCCAATCCCGCGGTGATCATCTCCAACCTGATGGAGTCGCTCCTGACGCTCGAAGCCAGTGGCGCGCGGCATGTGCTGCTGGTTAATCTGCCCGACATCGGCCGGACGCCCCGGGTCATCCTCGGCGAAATGTATGACCTGATCCCGGTGGGCACGGCCGCGTTTCTTTCGGCGGTAAGCGATCAGCTGAATCTGGGGCTCGTCGGAGCCGTGGCTGCTTATAGCGCCCCCACCGTCACGGTGACGTTCGCCGACATCAACGGGTTCATGGAGACGGTGGCCTCCAATCCTTCCGCCTATGGGCTGGTCGAAGTGCAGATGCCCTATGTGCTGTTTGGTGCCCCCGCGGGCGCGGACCCCGCCACGTGGCTTTTCTGGGATGACCTCCATCCGACGACGCGCGGCCACAAGATCTTCGCCGAGGAAGTCCTGTCGGACCTGGTGGACAATTACTCCCGCACAAACGGCAGCGGGAAAGTGAAGTCCAGGCTCAAAACCATCCGCGACCTGCTGAAGAGAAAGATCCCGCTGAACTGAGACGCCGGTGTCCCCAGCCTGTAGGCCAGCTCGCCAAGTTGGTGCACGGGACCGGGCGAGCCAGGTCGGCGAGCTGGCCTACAGGAAAGTCATCCCCCGTCGCGCCTGCGACGGGGGTTTTGGTGTAAGCAAATAAGAGAGCCTGGAAAAAAAAGCCGCCCGATCGTGGGCGGCCTTTGCATGTGAGCGCGGAAAGTTCGCGTCAGAATCGGCCGTTCACGCCGATGGCGACCGTCACGAAGTTTGTGATGTTCTGGCGGAAACGATCCTTGTTGCCCATGTAGAACTGCAGCGGCTCGTGGAACACGTTCGCGATGTCGACGGTGACGCCCAGCCCCGGGCGATATTGGTAACTGAAACCACTCCTCGCGCGTGGCCCTGCGCGAGAAAAGTTTCCGGCCGCGCGCTCGCGATTTCTCACCCGTTGGTGCTGCCGGGCGCGCTCCGCTCGTTTTAGCCTTCGTGGCATCCTCCGCGCCGCGTTTACGTTCCAAATTCGCGCCGCTCACCTTGGGGCGTGGAGCCGCGGCTGGAATTCACTCGCGCTCATCCCACCCAGTCGCGGGCGTTGCGGAAAAATTTCATCCACGGCGAATCTTCGGGCCAGTCCGCGGGATGCCAGCTCATGGCGTGGGTTCGGAAAACGCGCTCGGGGTGCGGCATCATGATGGTCACGCGGCCGGTGGTGGTGGTGAACGCGGTCATGCCCAGCGGCGAGCCGTTGGGATTTAGCGGGTATTGCTCCGTGACCGCGTGTCGGTTGTCCACGAAACGCGCGGCCACCAAGCCCGACTCGCTGCAACGCTTCGCCGCCGCGGAATCCTTGAATTCGGCGTAGCCTTCACCATGCGCGACGGCGATCGGGAGGACGGAACCTTCCATGCCGGCGAACAACACGCTGGGACTTTTTTCGATTTTCACCGACACGAACCGGCCCTCGTAGCGCTCGGACTGGTTCTGCACGAAGCGCGGCCAGAGAGTGGCCCCGGGGATGATGGAGTGAAGATTGCTCATCATCTGGCAGCCATTGCACACGCCGAGGACGAACGCATCCTCGCGCGCAAAGAAGGCCTGGAACTCGTCGCGCGCGCGCGCGTTGAAGAGCACGCTTTTCGCCCATCCTTCGCCGGCCCCCAGGACGTCCCCATAGCTGAACCCGCCGCAGGCGATCACGCCGCGAAAATCCCGGAGGGAAATGCGACCGCTGAGAATGTCCGTCATGTGGACATCGATCGCCGTGAAACCGGCGCGCGTGGTCGCCGCACCCATTTCCACCTGCCCATTCACGCCCTGCTCGCGCAGAATGGCAACGGCAGGCCTCACGTTTCGAGCCATTGTCACAGAGGACACGGAGGCTGACACAGAGGGCACAGAGTCGGAGCTCAGAGCATTTTTCTTCTCTGTGTCCTCTGTGCTCCTCTCTGTGCCCTCTGTGTCCCCCGGTTTGGATAGCTCGAACGTGATCTTCGGCGTGATGCCCGGATCGCCTTGGTCCAGTTTCAGCTGGAATTCCGATTCGGCCGAGGCCGGGTTGTCGCGCAGCGCGGCGATGCGGCGCGTGACATCGGACCACAGCGCGCGGAGCGTGGAGAGATTCTCGTTCAGCAGCGTCTCGTTCGCCCGCTTGATCCGCAGCGCGTAGTGCGAATTGAGCGTGCCGATCCGCGTGGTGCAGGCCTTGAAGCCGTGCTGCCGCAGTGCGAGATAAACGTCGTCGAGATCGGTTTCGCGCACCTGGATGACGGCGCCGAGTTCCTCGCTGAACAGGGCGGAAAACGCGTTGTGACCGGCCGGGATTTCCAGGTCGACCCCCACGTGCCCGGCGAAAGCCATCTCCACCACCGTCGCAAGCAATCCGCCGTCGGAACGATCATGGTAGGCGAGCAGTTTCTCCTCCCGCCCAAGCTGCTGGATCGCGTTCCAGAAATTTTTCAAGTCGGTCGCGTTGTCCACGTCCGGCGTGTCCTCGCCCATCTGCGAAACGACCTGCGCGAGGATGGAACCGCCCAGCCGGTTCTTCCCGCGTCCGAGATCGATCAGCAGGAGGACGGTTTCTCCGCTGGGCTCTGGCTCTTCTAGGGGCGCCGCTGGCCGGTGATCGCGGGCGTCGTCGAGCGACGCCCCTACGCCGGTACGCTCTTGTAGGGGCGTCGCTTGACGACGCCCGCGGTCGTGACGCAGCTGCGGCGTCAGCGAGAGACGAATGTCGGAGACCGAGGCGAAAGCGGAAACGATTAGCGAGACTGGCGCCGTCATCCGCTTCTGGAGATCGCCGTCCTTCCAGAGCGTGCTCATGCTCATCGAATCCTTGCCGACCGGGATGGTGATCCCAAGCGCCGGGCACAGCTCCATGCCCACGGCCTGCACGGCCGCGTAGAGATCGGCGCCTTCGCCCGGGATGGCGGGGGCGGCCATCCAGTTGGCGGACA
>JBKJRG010000144.1:0-5609 GCA_046594805.1 Opitutaceae bacterium
GGCCTCGCGCCAGGCCCGGTAGACTTTCGACCATTTGTTGCAGGCCCGGACGAGCCGCTGCTTATGTTGCGCGAAGTAGGCGCGCACATCGTCGCTGACGAAAAAATGCTCGGCGGCAGGCAGGGTGAGCCCGGCGCGCGCGGTGTCGGAAAACTTGGCACCGCCCTCGCCATGGCCTTTCGCGGTGCCCTGCACTTCCGCGATGCCTTTGCCGATGGTGGTGCGCGCGATGATCAGCTGGGGCTTGCCGGATTTCGTCTTCTTCGCTTTCTGGAAAACTTTCAGGAAGAGCGCCAGATCATGCCCGTCGACCGTCTGCACGTCCCAGCCAATCGCCTTGAAGCGTTGCGCGGTGTTCTCGCTTTGGGTCTTTTCCGCCATCGCGTCGAGCGTGACGTCGTTCGAGTCGTAAATCAGGATCAAGTTGTCGAGCTTCTGGTGGCCCGCAAAAGCGACCGCCTCCATCGCCACGCCTTCCTGCATGCAGCCGTCACCGGCGAGGCACACGACATGGTAGTCGAAAAGAGGATGCTCCGGCGTGTTGAAACGCGCCGCCGCCATCTGTCCCGCCATGGCCATGCCCACGGCATTGCCGACGCCCTGGCCCAGCGGGCCGGTGGTGCATTCGACGCCGGGAGTTTCGGGAAATTCGGGGTGGCCGGGCGTCTTGCTGTGCAGGGCGCGGAACCGCTTCAACTCTTCGAGGGGAAGATCGTAGCCGCTGAGGTGCAGCCAGCTGTAGAGGAACATCGAACCGTGGCCAGCCGAGAGGATGAAGCGATCGCGGTTCAGCCAGCGCGGGCGCTCGGGATTGTGCACCAGCGCGTGGCCGAAAAGCACGGCGCCGATTTCGGCCGCACCCAAAGGGAGGCCGAGGTGCCCAGAAGAACACGCGTGCACCGCGTCAATGGCGAGGCCGCGGGCCTGGTTGGCGGCCTTGGCGAGGAGATGGGTTTGCAGCGTCATGAAAAAATTCGCCTAGACGTAGACGCCGCGCCCGCGCGCGGAAAGCCCGAATTTCGCCGCGGCGGTCGTTAATTTGTCATGACGCGGAAACCCGGCGCGGGGCGCAGTCGCTGCCGCCGAAGCGTGGCTCGGCGGCGAAACCCCAAAAACGCCACCCGGGTCGGGAAACCCGGGCGACGGCGAATCTACACGCGCCGCCCGCGCACCAGCAGCAGATTGGTCGGCAGCCGGAAGCACTCATCCGCCGGGGCCCCAAGCGCAAAGCGCTCTGCCTCGTGCACAATTTCCTTCAACACGCCGGGCTGGGGATATTTGGCGAGGTAGCACTGCGCGCCGCCTTCCGCCGCACGCTTGATGTCCTCCGGATGATCGGACGAGGAAAGCATCACGACCGGCACGGGATCGAGGGACCGTTGGGAACGGATCCAGCGCAGCACATCGTGGCCGGTCATCGCGGGCATTTTCACATCGAGAAAGCACAGCAGCGGCCGAATGGCCTCGAGGGACTCCTCGAGGAGCTTCGAGAGCGCCGCGACGACTTCTTCGCCGTGACGATAAATATGGATGGGGTGATCGATCCCAGCTTTGCGCAGCAAGAGCCGCAGTAGATCGACATCATCGGCATCATCATCGCATGCGACGATCACTCCAGTTACATCTATGGCAATTGTGGACATATGAGGTACCCAGACAGACCCCAAAGTTGCCAAATGGATTTTTTCAAATGCTGATTTGGAATTTTTAGCCTCCGTTCCAAGTTTAGGTTGGAACCGGATTTACGGGTGCAAATTGCAGTCGGGGAACTTTTTTTCGGTTCCTCTTCCAGCCACTAATTTACCCGGCATTTAGGGCCCGCGGGCCGGAACAACTAGGTGACCAGGCCGCGGACGGGAAGACCGCGCGAGGCCCGTCTCAGCCCGATCCATTCAATCAAGATATCTGAATTTGCCCACGGAACACACTGAAGACACGGAAGAGAAACGGCACGTAGGTACGTGCGTCGGACTGGAAGGGCGAACCGGTTGGTGAATGAGGTTCGTCCCCGCCAAACAGGTTCAAACTATTCATTCCGTGTGTTCGGTGTGTTCCGTGGGCAGATCTCTTCTGCATGGTTGGCTCAGTGCAGGCCGACGGGCGTACCAGCGCTTAAACTACCGCCGGTCGCCCAAGACCGGAGTGCGTGCCTCCCGACCAAACGCGAGCCCCCCGACGGCTCGCTCCCTCTCGTGGCCTCCCGTCAGCGGTCGAGGAACGATCACCTCGCGCGGCCCTCGCACCCGGCCCGGCTCTGCGTCCGAGGATGCGCCGCCCTCGCCGCTCGGCTTGGCCAAGGCCACACCCGCAGCGATCGGCGCGCCGAAAACAGGAACCCCGGTCGCATCCCAGCCGAAGCGCTGCGCATGAATCGCGCGGGTCCCGCCTGGCTTGGGCTCGATCGTCGCGTGAAAAACGATCCAGTCCTCGGTCCCATCCGGGGAAGTTACGAAACAATGGTGGCCCAGTCCCCCCGTCTGCTCTGTTGCCCGCAAAACCGGCTCGGCGTGCTTCCGCCAATGGGCCGGATTCATCGGATACCCGGTCGGGGCCAGCTCCAGCAGGCCGAGCTTGCTGCTCCTATCCCCGGAGGCACTGGCCGAAAAAACCACGAAGACGCGGCCGTGGCGCACCAGCACCTGCGGGCCTTCGTTCCAGCCGCGCGTCGCCGCGGTTTCATCGATCCGCTCCCATAGAAAATCGTCGTTGGCGCAGAGCCGCACCCGGTTCGTGGCCAGGGTCCATGCATTCACCATCCGGGCGATATACAGGCACTGCCCGTCCCGCTCATCGCCCCAGCCGGACCAGAGGAAATAACGCTGGCCGTCATGCGCCAGAATCGTGCCGTCGATTGCCCGGCGATTTTGCCGCCCGCGCGCGATGTCACCGCCGGTATAGAGTTCGGCTTTGAAACGAAACTCGCTCGTCGGCTCGTCGCCCAGGGCTTCGAGCACGATCATGCGATGAGTTTCGTTGGTCCCGTTGGAAGCGGCCACATAGATGTACCACCGGCCCTCCACGCAGTGCAGTTCGGGCGCCCGGATTTCGCGGCAATGCGCGCCAACGTCCGGTGCCCGCCACACGACAATTTTTTCCCCGCGGTCCGTCAGCGACTCCGAGCGATACACCGCCACCGCCAGGTCATTCACGCTCGTGCACCAATAATAAAATCCCTCGTGCAGCACCACCCACGAATCGCCCCCGGGCGCGATCGGGTTGGTGAACGTCTCCGCGACCGCCGTGGATTCCTGGAGCGCGGCCGCCACCGCCTGCTGCAGGAGCGAATAGGCTGACGGTGTGAGCCCGGATTCGCCGCGAAAACTGGCCGGCAGCTTGGGCGTCGCGGGGGAACTGCGCGGTGGAATTCGATTCGGGGCGGCGGGGCGGGCGAGACTCATGCAGCAGCCATCATGGCGATTGCGCACCAGAACCGTTATCCACCCAAGTCTGATTCTGCTGTCATCCTGAAGGCGGTCAGCCCGTCAGGGTTTGTCTGACAGGCCCCGTTGCGTGGAGCGTGAGACACCACGATAAAACCTTACAGCGCCGGATCCCGCCGCATCGCGCGTTCCACCGCGGCGAGCATCTGCGCGCGGCGAAACGGTTTCAACAACACCACATCGGCGCCCACGCCTTTTGCCACACGCAGGCACGCCTCGGCCGGCTGACTGCGCCCGCCACCCGAAATCGCGAGGATTCGCAGTGACGGCCGCGCCCGGTTGATCGCCAGAATGGCATCCAGTCCATCGCCGTCGGGCATCAGGATGTCGGTAATGACCAGATCCACCGGGCGTTCGCGGACAATCCGCACAATTTCACGGCCTGAACCGGCCCGGACCACCACGTGGCCCTCTTCCTCGAGCCACGACCTCACGAGGTGCTGGATCTCTTCCACGTCATCCGCGACGACAATGACGAGGGATTTTTTGGGGGCGGGAACGGGCTTCTTGCGCAACGGGAGCATCAAGGTTGGGACGGCGGAACCGGCATTCGTGGGCAACGGGTTGAGGAGGGCAAGCGTCCCGACGTCTTGGGCGCAACTTTCACAGATTTTCAGCAGTTGCTAGTCTGCAGAACTGGCCGGGGCTTTTCACGAAAATATTTCTGGATGCGAGAAGACTATGCCTGCTGCCCCGGGCCCTCGACCACGCGGACTACGGCGCTCAAAAGCTGATCGCGGGTGAAGGGCTTGAGCAGAATTCCATCGGCGCCAATCCCCTTGGCCACGCGGAGACAATCGGTGCCACTCATGTACTTGCCGCCGCCGGAAATGGCGAGGACCCGGGGGGAAGGCTGCACGCGTCGCGCGGCCAGAATAACCTCCAACCCGTCCCCTTCTGGCATGAGTACATCCGCGATAATGAGATCGAAATGGCGGTCGGTAATCATCCGGACCACCTCATTGCCGGTACTCGCCGCTACGACCTTATGGCCCAAGGCGGACAGCCATTGGGTGACGAGCTTTCGAATGCCCTCCACATCGTCAGCGACGACGATCTCGAGAGGCGTTGCAGCCGTCCGAAACGTATTGGGCGGAAAGGGTTGAGGAGTTAAAACCGGAGTCATTTTACGCAAAAAGTAGCTCCGGCAAGGACCGGAACGCCGGAAATCTACCCAGATGGCCTGGGGTCCCAATGACTTTGACTACCGGAATTCCGGTAGACGGGACTAGGGCTTCTCTTCCACCTCCTTTCTCCGTGAGGTCTGACCGGTCGGTGAGACCGTCCGCTGTAGGCCAGCTCGCTGAGCTGGCGCTTCAGTGGCTTTGGCGAAGGTGGATCAACACGCCAGCTCAGCAAGCTGGCCTACAAGCGGGGCGGACGGTCGCGCGATTTCCACCCTGCACTCGGCCCAAATGAGGTTGAGTGACGGAGCCCGTTCATGCGTGGTACCCGAATTCCGATGGCGTCCTGCCTAAACCTCTCCGCTTACAAATTTACCCCGCTGGCCGGTTTGCCGGACCTGCGGGAACGACTCCTGGGTGCGGCACGCGCGGCCGGCCTCAAAGGGACCGTTTTGCTGAGCCGGGAAGGTATCAACCTGTTCGTCGCGGGCCATCCGCCGGCCGCGGCGAGTTTCGTCGACGTTCTCCGCGCGGTGCCCGGCTTGGAAGATCTGACGCCGAAGGAGAGCGTAAGCGACACCCAGCCCTACCGCCGCATGCTGGTGAAAATCAAAAAAGAGATCATCGCCTTCGGCGTGGAGGGGATAGACCCCGCCCAGTGCCCTGCGCGGCGGGTCACGGCCCGTGAGCTGAAACAGTGGCTGGATGAGGGCCGGGAGCTCGTGCTCCTGGACACGCGCAATGACTATGAGATTGCCGCCGGCACGTTTCGCGGTGCCCGGCAAACGGGCATCGCCCGGTTCCGGGACTTTCCCGCCGCCGTCCGTCGGCTGCCGGCCGCGCTGCAATCGCAAACGGTGGTGACGTTTTGCACGGGCGGAATCCGCTGCGAAAAGGCGGCCCCCTTCCTTGAACGCGAAGGTTTCCTGAAGTGTATCAACTCGACGGTGGCATCCTGAGGTACTTCGAGCACTGCGGCGCGGCGCATTTCGACGGCGAATGCTTCGTGTTCGACGAACGCGCAGCGCTCGATGCCGGGTTGAAG
>JBKJRG010000601.1:0-4635 GCA_046594805.1 Opitutaceae bacterium
GGTCAGCGCGCTTGCGCGCGCTCTGGAAAGCGCTCGCAAGCGAGCTGGCCTACAGGGTCACCTTTCAGTATTCAAAAGCACGAGGAGATTCGTGGCCGACTGAATGGATACGGCTTAGGGGCGAGCAGACCTTCGATACGAGGTGTAAACGGGCCTATTGGCGCGGATTGCTTTGTTGAACAAAGATGGCGGCGGCTTGCGCGCGGCGCTTCACCTGCAGTTTCTCGAACACGTTAACCAAGTAATTCTTCACCGTGTTCTCGCTTAGACTGAGCTGTTCACCCACCTGCTTGTTCGTGAGACCGTCCGCCACCAAGGCGAGGACCCGGCGCTCCTGGCCGGACAGCGTGGAGAGATCGGCGCCGCCCTCCGTCCCTCCGCCGCGCAGCAGCCGCAGGACGCGGCTGGTCGCATCCGGATCGAGGATCGAGCGGCCGGCGGCGACGTCGAGCAGCCCCTGCACGAGACCGGCCGGATCGATTTCCTTCATGAGGTAGCCTTGCGCCCCGGCCGTGACCGCCTCGTAGACGAAGTTGTCATTTGAATACGACGTAAGCACCACCACGCGTGTTCCCGGGAGCTTTTGGAGAATTTGGCGGCAGGCATCGAACCCGGAGCCGTCGGGCAGGCGGATATCGAGCAGCACAATGTCGGGGCGGTGGTGCAGGCATTCCGCGATGGCGGTGGCAACGCTGCCGGCCTCCCCCACCACTTGCATGGACGGTTCTCCCTGGGCGGACAGGACGGTCTTGATGCCGCGGCGAACCAGTTCGCTGTCGTCGACGAGCAGGATGCGGATGGGGGATCGGAGCGGTTCACTCATGAAGAAAGATGGGAAAAAACCAGTTTGACGGTGGTGCCGCGGCCGGCCGCCGAGTGCACGATGAGATCGGCGCCGAGCTCGCGGGCGCGCTGCGCGAAGTTGCTCAGGCCGTGTCCCGTCGGAGGGGGAGTGGAGGAATCGAAGCCGCGGCCGTTGTCATTCACCTCCACCTCGGCAAATCCTCCACGTAAACGCAACGCGACGTGAATGTGCGTCGCCGCGCCGTGGCGCAAGGCATTGCTCACCGCTTCGCGGGTGATTTGCAGTGCGTGCACCCGCTGGCTCAGGCTGAGGGCGGCGGCGAGGGCGTCGTCAATCTCGACCGTGGACTGAAACGCGCGGATTCCCCGCATGGCCTCGAGCAGTGCGGCGACGGCCTGCGAGAACGATTGCAGTTTCAGTGCCTCGGGTTCGAGCCCGACGATGAAATTGCGGACGTCGTGAATGGTTTCGTTGAGGGCTGCGCGGGTTTGGTCCAGTCGATCCAGGGCCTCGGTCTGTTCCGGGCGGAGGGCGGCGCGAACGCCTGCCAGGCCCATGCCGGCCGCGTACAGCGATTGAATCACGCCGTCGTGGAGATCGCGGCCCAGCCGGGCGCGGACCTCGAGGTTATCGCGGAGCGCCGCTTCGCTGCGCGCGAGCGCGGATTGGGCGCGGGCGCGCTCGGCGACCTCGTGCTGCAGGGCTTCCTTTTGGGTGAAGGACGTGACGACGAGCCGGGCGACGTCGCCCAGCTCGTTCGGCTCGCGGCCGACTTCCCGCGCGGGCTGCGGATCGTTCGCGGCGAGACTGCGTCCAATCTGCCCCAGCGGCCGAAGCACCCAAGCCTTGAGCGCGAGGGCCACGGCCGCGATGAGTATCACGCCAAACGCGAGGAAGACCTGGGCGTGCCGCCCGCCTGCTTGAATGGCGCGCTCGATCTCGGGCGCCTCGTGCTCGAGGTGCAGCACGCGGGCGGTGGCCAGGAGACTTTCCCTCTCGACTTGTGCGACATGGTGGAGCCAGCCAAAAGCCAACAATAGCCCGAGGAGCAACGAACCCAGCAGGAGCGCAAGGCGAAGTTTGATGCTCATTGCCGGGGGAAAGCGGTACTGCACGCCCATTTCCGTGCCAAGCGAAAGGCCCTGCCCTGCGTAACTTCCCCTCTGGCCCTCCCGTTTAGGCCGGCATCCTTGGCAAGGGACGCATAAGGGAAGGGATTCACAGCCGGCCGAGTCAGCGTAGCCATGAGCGTAAGCGAGTGGAGGGCCGCCGGGAGGCACAACCACCACTCGCTCACGCTCGGGGCTACCATCCTCCCTGGCCCGTTTCTTTTCTCAGCTTGACGACATCGTCCGCCTGCTCGTGCACCGGAGTGTGGCCGAAGCTGGATGCGACAACCAGATTGGGCTGCCGCTTGTCGCCATGCCATCGCGGGCGCGGCGTGCGGACACCAACGGATCCTCTCTCGCTCGTTTCGCGTGGGCAGGCGAGCGCCACGTACTCCCTCGCGCACGCGCGTCGCCATCGGCCCTCCCGCGCCCTTTTTGTAACCTCGACGCTCGGAACCGTGTAGTGCATCAGAAGCCCGTTCCGCCCATGCCCCGTTTACTCGTTGAAGCCGCCCCTGCCTGAAGCTCCCCCGCCCGACTTTTCCGCCCGGCACGATGGGGAGTTCATCATCGAGACCGAGCGCTTGGGAAAGAATTATGGGAGTCACTGCGCCCTGGCGGACGTCACGGTCCGCGTGCCCCGGGGGACCATTGGATTGCTCGGACCGAACGGCGCGGGAAAAAGCACGTTCATCAAGTGCCTGTTGAACCTGACCACGCCGACGGCCGGCACGGCGCGAGTCCTGGGCCGTGACATTCGCGCGCGGCATCGCGCCTCACGCGAGAAAGTCGGGTACAGCCCGGAGCAGGACTGCCATGTCCCGGGCATGGCGGGCTGCGAGTACGTCACCTATTGCGGGCAACTTTCCGGCATGTCGTTCCGGCAGGCGCGGCAGCGGGCGCATGAAATTCTCGATTTGGTTGGTATGGGGCAGGAACGCTATCGCTCGGTGGACACGTATTCGACGGGCATGCGGCAACGCGCGAAGCTCGCGCAGGCCCTCGTGCATGATCCCGAGGTGATCTTCCTGGACGAGCCGACCAACGGGCTCGATCCCTCCGGCCGTGAACATATCCTGCGACTCATCGGTTCGCTCTGGAAGGAGCTCGGGATCAGCGTGGTGATTTCGTCGCACCTGTTGCACGACATCGAACGGATTTGCGATCGGGTCATGATCATCGCGCACGGGCGGTTGCTGGAGCACGAGAGCATCGTCGCGTTGAAGGAGCGCCACCGGCGGATCGTCGAGCTCGCGCCCGCGGCGGAGACCGAGCGTTTTCTGACCGTGCTCCAGGCCGCGGGACTCAAGGTCGAGCGGCTCTCGAACGGACGCCTGCGGGTGGAGTCCGCCTCCGAGTCGATCGAGTGGGTGCTCGAGCTGATGCGGGACCACAGTCTGCCGCCAGCCGAGGTCGTCGCCAATCCCAACGCCTTGCACGAACTTTTCCTCCAGGCCCTCGCCACCGATCATGGAAACCGCGCTTGATCTCACCCGCTGGCGCGAGGCGCCGAAGGGCGTCGGCTACCGCCGCTGGACCATCGTCTCCACCGGACTCCGGCAGCTCCTCAGCACGCGTTTTTTCAAGATCCTGCTTTACGTCGCCTGGTCGATGGGGGTCGGGATCGCCGCGCTCGGGTTTGCCTTCAGCCAGTCGATCGCGACGGGCGGCTGGCTGGAATCGCTGGCGCGCAACATCAGCCCGCGCGCGGAGGCGCTGGTCACGGCCTTGGGCGGGCTGGTCACGCTGTATCCGGACATCTGTGTCACCACGGTCTTCACCCTGATTTTCTGGCTGCATTCCTACGCGGGTCTGGTGCTCAGCCTGCTGGCCCTGACGATCGTCGTGCCGCAAATCGTGACGCGCGATCGCGCGAGCAACGCGCTGACGATCTACCTGTCGCGGCCGCTGACCTCGGTCGATTACCTCGCCGGGAAATTCGGGATCATCCTGGGCATCCTGCTCCTCTTATGGACGGGGCCGCTCGTCCTGGGGTGGCTCCTGAGCATGGTGCTTTCGTCGGAGCGCGACTTCATCGTCTATTCGTTCACGCCGTTCCTGCGGGCGCTGGCGTTCAACGGCATCGCGCTCGGGGCGCTGGCGCCGATTGCGCTGGGGGTGTCGGCGCTCTCGCGCTCCTCGCGCGGGACGATCATGATCTGGCTCGGATTGTGGCTGGTGGCGGGCACGGTGGCCAAGCATCCCGCTTTGTCGGACCGGCTGCGGACGGCGAGCTTCAGTTACGATCTGGGCGAGATCCGCCATCGGACCTTCAAACTCGACGCGGCGCTGAGGGAAGCCTCGGCCGACCTGCCGATCCTGAGCGAAGAATTCGCGGCAGGGCTCAAAAAATCGAGTCAGCGCGTGGAGCCCAGGAATGTGCGCGGGGCGGTGATCGGGCTGGGTGTGCTCGGGTTGCTTTCCGCGGCGGTTTTTTTCCGGAGGATCCGGCCCGAATGAGCGCGATCGTCGAGGCCCGCGGCGTGAGCCGGTTCTACGGGATGATTCTTGGGCTGAACGACGTCACGTTCAGCATCCGCCCGGGGATCACCGGCATTGTCGGGCCGAACGGCGCGGGCAAGACCACGTTGTTCCGCTTGATTACCGGGCAAATCAAGCCGAGTTCGGGGAGCATCGAGGTGTTTGGCGCCTCGCCCTGGAATAATCCCGTGGTGCAGGCGCGAATCGCGTATTGCCCGGAGAGCGAGTCGGTGCCCGCGG
>JBKJRG010000323.1:0-4468 GCA_046594805.1 Opitutaceae bacterium
GGCTGGAGCTCCTTGTGGTTGAAGGCATCCTGCTCGAGCACCGCAGCAAGGCCACCGATGATCTGCTCGTCGGTGATGCCGCCGTGCTTCGCCTCGTAGCCCGCGATGCGCTTCGCCGTGTCGGCGTCGTTCTCGCCGCCGAGCCCCATGATCGCGTGCGCGTAGGTCTTGCGGAAAAGCTCATACTCCTTGGCGTCGCGCGCCTTGAGCGCGGCGAGCTTGGGTGCGCCTTCCGTCATCAACCGCGCCGCCGTGGCGCGGAGGCGGTCGGCCTTGCGATGATAGAGCGGCCGCATGTAGGCCTCGGTGACGGACGCCACCGAGCGCAAAATGCTCTTTTCGCCGCAACCGGCGCAGGCGCCGTCGCCCGAGACGAGCGCCTCGTAATTCCGGCGCACCATGAGGTGATTGCGCAGGGCAGCCTCGCGGGAATTCGCGGCGTCGTTGTCGTTGTAGAGGCCGAGATATTTTTGGGGCGTGTCGGGCAGGAGCCGGGAGAAAACCTGGGCCGTCGTGAGCTCGGCGTTGAGTTCCTCGGTCTCGCGGGTCATCCGCAGCGCATCGTGGTCGCCGCAGACCTGGACGCATTCGCCGCACCCTTTGCAGAGGTCGGAAACGAAAATCGAAAACAGGCCGCCCGCGCCGGGCGTCTTCGCCTCCAGCGACCGGAAGATCGCGGGGACGTTGCCGTAGGAGAGCGGAAGCTTGTCGATGATGTTGGTCAATTCGCCCTTCGACCTCTCGGAAACGGTGGTGAGCGCGTTGACCTCGGCGCGGATGATGTCCTTGAACGGCAGCTTCGTTTTTGCCTTCACCGACTCGTTCATCTTCGCCCGCGCCCGCGCCTCGATGCCGACGAGCTCGGCGCCAAAGTTCAGCCGCTCGGCGCGGTCGACAACGTAGTTGTTGACTGCGGTCTTCAGCACGGTGGAGACATCCTGCGCCATGTTCGGCAGCGCGGTGTCGGGGCATGCAGTGATGCACTCCATGCATTGCGTGCAGTTTTCCGCGATGTAGACGGGCGTCTCGCGGCGGGCAACATACTTGGACTGCGTGGCGCCGGAGCCGGCGCCCATGACGCCGACCGACGCGAGCGCCCCGGCGGGCTGGTGATAACCGAGGCCGGCCCGGTACTCCGAATCGAATTTCGCCAGGGTCTGGAAAGGTGCGCGCGGGGCCTGTTGCGCCGGCATCGGGATGCTGCCGCAACCGGCCGAGCTGCAGCCGGCGGTGGGGATGATCTGGTGATCGCCCTGCGGGGCGAGCAGCGGGTTGCGCATCGACGAGCGGTCCGCGTCGCCGGCCTGGCCGTATTTGATCTCCCCCACGAGTGAGAATCCCTCGGTCATCACCGTCATGTTCGAGGCGACGACGGCGTCGCCGAAGCGGGCGAACTTCTTGACGTACTGCTTGTGCACGACCGCGGTGAACTGCTCCTCGGAAATCTCGAAGGTTTTCAGGAAAGGCGACACCCGGAAGAATGCCCCAAGGAAGGAATTGCCCTGCATGCGGAGCTGCAGCTCGGTCTGGCTGGTTGCCTTCCGCGCGATGTCGAAGCCGGGGAGAATGAAGATCCGAATATTGTTTTCCGCGATCCACTGCCGGTACTTGGTGGGCACGCGTTCCCACGCGGCCTCGGGGGATTCGCCCGACTCCCACACGAGCGAGCCCCCTTTTTTCAGGCCCTCGAGCGGGTTGGTGTGCGTGAAGGCCTTCGGGTCGCAGCAGAGCACGACGTCCACGTGGTTCAGCTCGCAATTCACTTTGATCTGCGAGGGCGCGACGGTGAGATAGTAATTGGTGGGCGCGCCTTTTTTCTCCGAGCCGTATTTCGGGTTCGCCATGACGAACAGCTTTTCAATTAGAAAACCGTCGGCGTCGTAGGCGGGATTCTGTTCGGAGATGAATTGGCCGAAGTCGCCGATGATGGAGCCCAGGTTCTTGCCCGTCGTGATCATGCCCCAGCCACCGATGGAGTGGAAGCGGACCGCGATCGCACCTTCGGGCAGCAGCGAGGGCGTATCCCGGCTGATCACGGCATACGGGTGGTCGACGCCGAGGACGAAGAACGTCTCGCCGTCCTTCGCGAGTTTGCCATCGGTGCGCGCGGTCTGGCCGACCACGAATTCGTAGGCGCCGAGGGTGTGCTCCGGGCGGAAATCCCGCGAGCCGATGCCGTAGGCGCCGCGGAAAAGGCGGGGAGTTTCGGCCGGAGTAAGGGAGGGAAGCCCAGTAGCGCAGGCGTCCTCGCCTGCCTTCCCCGAATGCGGGCGGGACGCCGGCGCACCTTCAAATCGCGCATTCTCATTCGCCTTGCCGAGCGCGACGCGGATGTCGCGGGCGAGCGGGTTGTCGCCGGCGAGGCCTTCGTCGGTGCGCTCGAGGATGATGACGTTTTTCTTCCCGCGCAGGGCATTGATCACCGCGGCCTCCGGGAAGGGGCGGATGACATTGATGTGGATGGAGCCGACTTTCCCGGCCCGCTGCTCGCGGATGTAGTCGCACGCTGCCTCGATGTTGTCGGCGGCGCATCCCAAGGAAACGAAGACCGTGTCGGCGTCCGCCGTCCGGTATTCGGTGACGAGCCCGTAATGGCGCCCGGTGAGCTGGCCAAACTCCGCGTAGGCGCGCTCAAGCATTGGCAGGATGTGCTCGCTGAAATTATTCCGGCGCGCGACGACGCCGTTCATGTGGTGCTCCTGATTCTGGACCGGTCCGAGCAGGATCGGGTTGCGCAGATCCATCATCTGGGGCACGCGCCGGCGCCTGGGCCCGAAGAGCTCGCGTTGCGCGGGGGTGGGGCAGTCGATCTGGTCTTCGGCGGCGCCGAGAAATTCGCGCAGGAATTCCGCCTCGGGCGCGAGGTACATCCGCTCGGAATGCGTCGTGAGCATGCCGTCCTGGATGTTCATGCCCGGGTTGAGCGAGAGCTCGTTGACCTTGCGCATGATGATCGCCTGGTCGGCGGCCTGCTGGGCGTCCTTGGCCATCATCATGGTCCAGCCGGTGTCGAGCGCAGCGTAGAAATCGTCATGGCCGCAGTGCACGTTGAGCGCATGCTTGGTCAGGGCGCGCGCGCCGACCTCGATCACCATGGTCGAGAGTTTGCCCGGCGCATGGTAGTACTGCTCCATCGCGTACACGATGCCCTGGCCCGACGTAAAATTGACCGTGCGTCGACCGGTGACGGCGTACGCCGTGGCGCCGCCCTGCGCGGCGTGTTCGCCCTCGGTTTCGACGGCGACCTTCTGCTGGCCCCAGACGTTCAGGTCCCCTTGCGCGTAGGCCTGCTGGTATATTTCGCCGCCCTCGGTCGAAGGAGTGATGGGATAATAGACTCCACCTTCCGTGATGCGCGTTTCCACATATTGGGTGACGAGCTGGTTGCCGTTGCACGTGACGCGAATGCCGGGATATTTCGGTTTTTCCCGCATCGCTGGCGCCGGGGTCGGCGGGGTTGCCGACTTGGTCACGACAGGATGGGACGCGGGATTTCTTTCGCCGGCGGCGGAGGTACTCATAGGGGAGGAGCTGAGGCGCGGGGACGCGGTTTTTAGCGGAGAAGGACCGACGGGGGAGCCGGGCCAAAACTGGAAAGCAGGGGAGTGATGGGCGGTTTGCCAGCTGGGTTCAAAGGAAAAGAACGTCGTAAGGCCGACACGCGCGCGGGTGCCGTGGCATGCGTGAGTTGTGTCAGGCGTAACCCGTCGCGCGCGTGCCGCGGAATGCGACGGCGCGATGAAATCAATTCATGGCGCGGTGGGGCTGGCTCTCCGAGCCAGCTTGGGTTGCAGGATTGCGCTGTAGGCCAGGTCGCCGACCTGGCTCTGATTCCCACTGAAAGCCAGCTCGGCGAACTGGCCTACAACCGCCCGGGCTGCGTATCCAAGGTGATTCGCGCCGGGAGCTAGCCCTGGGTTAGCGCGGTTCGTGGAGATGAAGCGCGATCGCGCGGGCGAGCTCGGCCCGCGAGACTGGCTTGCGGAGGACCGCGCGGGCGGAGGTTTTTTCCAGCATGCGCTGCCGCGCCGTCTCGATGTAGCCCGTCACCACAATCACCGGCAGATCCTGGCGGATGCGCACGAGGTGTTCGATTAGCTCGGCGCCATTCATTCCGGGCATCGCCAGATCGGAGACGATGAAATCATAGCTCGACGGCGCGGCGGCGAAGCGCGCCAGTGCCTCCTCCGGTCGGGTGCACCGGCTCACGCTGTAACCGAGGCTTTCGATGATCTTCTCGATCGCAAAGCCACTGACGGCGTCATCGTCGACCACCAGGATGCGTTCGCCGTGGCCGCGCGGCACGTCTTGCGCGGAGACCGGTGGCTTTTCCGTCGCGAGGGTGACGGCGGGAAAATAAAGCTCGAAGGTGGAGCCCTGGCCCGGGCTGCTTCGCACCACGATGGCGCCATCGTGCGTCTTGACGATGCCGTGGACCACCGCGAGACCGAGCCCGGTGCCGGAACCG
>JBKJRG010000356.1:0-4982 GCA_046594805.1 Opitutaceae bacterium
GGTGGATCCACCACCGGACACCGGGACCGGCACGGGCACCGCAACTGTAACGGGCACTAACACCTCAACCGGCACCGGCACAGGCACTTTGACGGGCACAGGGACCGGTACGGGTACTGGAACGAGTACGAGCACATCAACCGGTACCGGAACGGCCACGGGTAGCGTACCGGCGATCAGCAGTCCGACAACGGCGCTTGGCGCCGTCGCGGCGTCGCTTTCCTACCAAATAGTGGCGAGTAACTCCCCGACGAGCTTCGGAGCCTCTGGTCTTCCATCCGGACTTTCGCTCAGCGCCACGAGCGGCCTGATTTCCGGCACGCCCGCGACGCAGGGAAACTTCACCGTCACGCTGACCGCCACCAATGCCATCGGCACGAGCGCGCCAAGGTCGTTGACGATTTCGGTGTTGGCGGAGGACACCTCGCCGCCGATTGCGCCTGTCAACCTTGGCCTCGCCCTCGGCGCGCGGAGCAGCACGGGCTTCGGCGTCACTTGGATTCCCTATACGGACAACGCCGGCACGGCCGCCGGTTATCCCTCCTTCGGTATTACCTATAAAGCGTCTCTTATTGGCACCGCGCATCTGGTGTCGAGTTCGTCTCCCGCGGCCCACTTCAACAACCTCACGCCCGGCGCGACCTACACCGTTCAGATCAAGGCCCGGGATGGGTCCGGCAACGAGACCGGTTGGAACCCCCAAACCTTCAACGTCACGCTGCCCACCTCCAATCCGGTTGGGACGGGGAGCACATGGGCGGACGTCAACGGCGACGGTTTGCGCGACGAACTCATCCCCGAGGGTGGGGCGTCGTATGATTTCAATTCGTTTCCCGCGGAGACAGGCCACGAATTCGTCAGCACCGTCACGTGGAACTGGCCCACGTATTTCTGGTTCGGTATTTCGTTACCCGACCAGGATCGGCGCTGGACGTTTTATCTCAGCGGCCTCTGGCAACCGCTGATCGAGTTCAACACCTTCGAAATCGACCTGGTCCGCCCGGGTTATCAATTCCGCGCGGAGCCGGGCTACGAATATTCCGTGGTCTCGAAGCTCACGCTGCAAAACGGCGCAACCGCCTACGCGACCCTCATTCCCCGGACGGAATTCGTGCCGGCCTCAGCTCTCGCCAGCGCCATCCAGCAGGAGGTGCTCCTCGGCAGCATGATCCCGGTGCATATGCTGAATTTTTCGCCCATCAGCCTGGTCCGCATCGCGAAGCCGTCCGTGGGTGCGACGATCAACCTGCCGATCATCGGCCCGGTTGGCGTCCGAGCGGGTCCGGGGGGCATCACGGGGACGATGACACTGCCCGGCGGCATCGCGATCACGGCGGGCAGCGGCGGCTCGACGATCACCGCCCCGGGCGCGGGCACGATCACGGTCAACAACGGGGTTGTCACCGGTAGCATTGCTCTTCCGGGCGGATATCAAATTGGAGGCTCGTCCAACGGCGCGCTGGGCATTTCTCATCCCAATGGCACCAGTCTCAGCGTCAGCAACGGGGCGGTGGCGCTGGGCCTGCCCGGCGGAAGCGCCGTGACGATGAACAGTGCCGGAAAAATCAGCATCGCGGTGACACCTGGCACCGCGCTGTCGATCCTCGGTGCACTCGACGAATTCGGAAAATCGATGGGGCTGGACATCTTCGGGCCCGGGTTGCGCGCGATTCTATTGCCCGCTGGCGCCCCGAGCAGTTCGGGTGTCTGGGGTCCGCCCTCGAGCATAAGCTTGGGCGGCGTCCTGCCCGGCATCTACAACATCGGCCTGACCAGCAGCCAGAGCCCGAACCCCGCGGAGAACCAAATCTACTGGGCGCAGTTGGTCGTGGGGCCTCCGCAGATCGCGGTCGACGCGAATCGCGATGGAGCGATCGCCTTCGACCCGACTGACGTGACCTCGGCGAGGGAGCCATATCGATTCTGGCTCAATGATGATGATGACGCAAATGACACGTATGGCTCAGATATCCCCGGACAGCCTGGCACCGGTCTTGCCAATGCCAACGACACCATTGGAGCAAATTACTCGACGACAAACGATGGACCAAGCGGTGGCACAGGACGGGTCGACGGTGCACGCGACCTCGTCGATTTCTTCCCTGTTTGCATCGACGTGCGGCAATTGCTTGCAGCATTGCCGCCGAGCAGCTCCGTAAAATACAAACTGAAACAGGCGGACAGTGCGCTGAATTTTGTTTACACCGGCCTAGCGCAAGCCAACGCGCTGGATTACCAGTCTCAGAATGTTGCACCCGTCTTCGGACCGGTCTTCAACTCCCCTGCTAGCCAGGCACAGACGCGCTGGATAACCGCGCAAGGTGTCGAATTGTCGGCGGAATTTCTAACGCGATTACAACAGAATCCCAGCGTAATTTTGGTCGAAGGCCGAACCGCCACGACGCAGCCGCTCGTGCTCGCAGTTGAGAAGGACGGTGCGGTCGTTGCTGAAGCGAAATTACACCTCAGCATGAGTTCTGTTGAGGATATGTATCGTCGCATTAATTTGCGCGATGGTGCTGATGCTCCCGCCGGGCTGGCGGGGGACCTGTCGGTGCGAAACAACGATCTCGGCAAACCCACCAGCTTGGGCGAACCTGCAAACTTTCCTGACACCGAGACTAACGGAAAATGGTTTGTCTTCGTGGTGGGTTCCAATGTCGGCGGGCAGAAGATGCGCGGTTGGCAATCCGAGGTATTCAAGCGCATGCATTGGAGCAAGTCCAAGGCCCGCTTTGTGGGCGTGTCGTGGTATGGCGACCCTGACAGCGACGGCAACGACCTCGTTTACGATTACCATAGCGCGGCGCGAAATGCCTTCACGACGGCCCCGGCGCTCACCACCAAACTCAACGGTCTCGCTGGCAGCAAAACCATCGCCGGACACAGCGCGGCCGCGTTGATCATCTCCAGCGCTGTCGCCGATCACGGATTGAGTGTAAGCAACGCCTGCTTGCTCAACGCCGCGATGGCGCGCGAATGCTTCGACGGCGCGAGTGCCGACGACATCACGGGCATGGTGCCGGCAGTGTGGCGTGATTATCCTTCGGCCTATTGGTCGGCGCGCTGGTATGAGGCGTTCACTGGCACGACCGACGCGCGTTCGACCCTGACTTGGCGCAATCGCTTCACCAACGCGGTAGGCGTGGTGCATAACTTCTATTCCAGCACGGAGGACGTGCTGGGGCGCTATGAGGGCACCGTCACCCGTTCGATCATCGAAAATCTGCGCGCCCCCGGCTCCTTCGCCTGGGTGATCCAAGAGAAGGCCAAGGGTGATAAATTGCGAATCGGCTGGTTCATCCATGCCGGCAGCGACTACGGCGGCTGGGGTTTCAACCTGAAAGACCCCATTTTGGACACCGATCCGGTTTATTGGAAATGGAACAGCGCGTATCTCGCTCGCGTAGTCAAAACGCCGGGCGAACTAGGGACGATTTCCGACACGTTGCTGCGCCGCTATCCGCTGTTCGAGCCGGGATGGGGGGTGGTTGCTGGAATTGAACGGATGTCGCCGCCGAACAGCGATCCGGCGAATTACAGGGGGCCAAGCTGGATTTTTAATCTCTACGGCTCGGCGACGGGCACCGCCACGGCCGGCAGCGCCATCGCGGCCGATCCGGTCAAGCGCACGCAACTCCTCAACGAGGCCATCCCGGCAACGAGCTTGGCAGTGGGGTCGAATTACACAGCGAGCTTTGGTGACCCGAGAAACTATGACCTGCCGGTTCTGTATGCGAGTCTCTCGACTTGGCCGCGTGGCCCGAAAGGCACTACCAACATTCCGGAGTGGAAGCACAGCGACATGCGCGAAGTCGCCTATCTCTATCTCTCTCGTTTCTTCGACAAACTGGCGTCGATCTCAAATCAATGACCATGAAAACAAAACTCCTGATTTGCATGGCGGCATTGCTGGGGGTTGCCGCCGTTGATGCTGTGAAAAAACTCTCGACGCTGCCGAAGCTGAGGATCACCGCCAGAGTCATCGACGAAAGTGGCGCCCCTATGGCGGGTGCACTGGTGAGTTTTGTCTTCGGGGAGCCCAATAATGCCAAGGCGATTGTGAAGATCGAAGGAGTGACCAAAGCCGATGGCCTGTTCACAGGCGAAGGCTATAGCGATGGAAGTTACGGCGCAGGCATCTTCAAAGATGGCTTCTACCGGAGTGGACTTGGGGCGGCTCCGGTCTCCGGAATCGCGAACGGCCGCTGGGAACCGTGGGATAAAACCTATGATGCGGTCCTTCGGCCCATCGGAAACCCCGTGGCGTTTTATGTGAAGCGGGTGCAGGCGGACATTCCCGTGCTCGACCAGCCATGCGGCTACGATCTGGAAAAAGGCGATTGGCTCGCGCCATATGGGAAAGGCGCGAAGGCCGATTTTGTCTTCACAGGGCGCCGCGATTTTAGGAGCCGGAACGATTTTGAGGTCCGAGTAGAAATGGCCTTCTCCAATCGTCGTGATGGCGTGCGCAAAGCGGAGCTGCCAGCCATCGGGCGATACTCGTCCTTCAAGTGGGAACGGGAAGCTCCTGAAGATGGATATGCGCAAAGCACCGAGTTGCGTAACGCCGCCACGGCTGATGCGGTGATCCACACCTTCGAGCGAACTGATACTTTCTTTTTCCGTGTGCGAACTGTCGAGGAGAACGGTCGTATTATCGCCGCAAACTATGGGAAAATATCAGGCGGCCTGCGACTCGACGGAATGAACTCCAAGACCTGCATGATCCTATTCACCTACTACCTGAATCCAACGTCGCTGGATCGAAACATGGAATGGGATCCGAAGCGCAACTTGCTGCCTGGACTGAGCTGGGAGGAAAATCCGCGCGAACCATGACCGTTTCACCCGACCTCGATATGAAAGAGAGCGACACGAACGAAGGATTTGGATCGCTTCCTAGACCGGCAACGGCGACGGGGTCATGACTTGAATATTGACAAGTATTAGCAATGATCCCGTCTGGCTATTCTGCTGCT
>JBKJRG010000438.1:0-5327 GCA_046594805.1 Opitutaceae bacterium
TGCCACCACGCGCGAACTGCTCGCCGCGGCCGCCGGGGGCGATGCCGGTGCGCAAGGCGTCTGGGCGCGGTCGTTGCGCGCCCTTGCCGCTGCGCTGGCCAGCCTGATCAACGTGCTGGACCCGCACACCATCGTGCTCGGCGGTGGCGTCGCGGCGGCCGGGGAAATGCTTTTTGCGCCGTTGCGCGCCCATCTTGAAACTATGGAGTGGCGCGTCGGCGCATTCCGGGTGGAACTGGTGCCCGCCCAACTCGGCGCCCAGGCGGGCGCGTTCGGCGCCGCTTACCGCGCGCTTCAATCCTTCCCTCTCTCATGACTCCTGCGGAAATGTTTCTCCTCCGCGCCCGCGGCCTCGTCGACGCCGTCGCCGCGCAGCTCCCCGAGATCGGCCGCGCCGCCGACTGGTTTGCGGAGACCATCCTCGCCGGCCGGATGGTGCACCTCTTCGGCTCCGGCCATTCGCGCATCATGGTCGAGGAGATGTGGCCGCGCTACGGATCGTTCCCGGGCTTCAATCCCATCGTCGAGCTTTCGCTCTCGTTCCACAACCTGGTCGTCGGCGCCAACGGCCAGCGCCAGGCGATGTTCCTGGAGAACGTGAGCGGACTCGCCGAGCGCATCCTGCGCAACTACGCGCTTGCGCCGGGCGACTCGGCCTTCGTCGTCTCCTCGAGCGGCTGCAACATCGTCCCAATCGAGATGGCCGAGGAATTCCGCCGGCGCGGCGTGCGGGTCGTCGCGCTCGTCAGCCAGGCACATGCCAACGCCTCCACTTCGCGCCGCTCCGACGGGCGCAAGCTCACCGACTTCGCCGACCTCGTGCTCGACACCGGGGCCCCGGTGGGCGATGCGATGGTCAAGATCGATAAACTGGATACGCCAGTCGCACCCGGTTCGACGATCGGCGGATGCCTCGTCGTCAACGCGATCAAGGCCGAGGTCGCGGCGCGGCTGACCGCCGCCGGCCACCCGCCGCTGGTGTTGAGCGCCGCGGTCACGGTCGGCGCCGCGCGCGCCGCCGAGATTTTCGAAGCCGCCTACGACGAGCACGCGCGCCGGCTGGCGCGGCTGTACGACCACGGCGGTTCGAAATAGACCGGCCCTCTCCGCCGACTGTCCATGCAATCCTCACCCCTCCGCACCTCGGTCATCGGCAGCCTTCCTTTCCCGGGCTGGCTGGAATTCGCGAGCCAGCACCTCGATAAATTTGGCGGCACCGACCTCGCCGAGCTGCAGGACGACGCCGTGATCGCGGCCATCCACGACCAGACGCGAGCCGGGCTCGATGTCATCACCGATGGCGAGCAGACCCGGCTCGACTTCAACCTGTCGTTCTACGGTTTTCTTGAAGGCATCGCGCTGGAAGCCGCCTCCCCGCGTCAGTTCGGTCCGCCCGCGCACGATCAGCGCGGCAAGCACGATGTCACCGGCCCCTTGCGGGCGCCGCGCGGATTGGGCGTGGTCGGCGAGTTCAAGCGTCTGCAACGCCTCGCGCCCCGCGGGCCGTCGCTCAAGGCGAGCGTGCCCGGCCCCTACACCTTGAGTGGCCGGCTCAGGCCCAACGCCGAATATCCCGACCGTTGGGCCCTGACGGAAGCCCTCCTGCCGATCGTGCGCGCGGAGCTGGAGGCCCTCGTCGCCGCCGGCTGCACCGAGATGAGCGTCGATGAGCCTTCGATGAGCTGCTACGCTTACAAGGAGGATCCGCGGCGGTTCGTCGACATCTTCAACCGCACCGTCGAGCCCGTGGTCGGCCGCACCCGGCTCTGTACGCATCTTTGCTTCGGCAATTACAAGGGCCGCGCGGTGGGCCTGCGGCGAATCGCCCCGATGTTTCCCGCGTTCCTGGATTTCAAGGCCGACGAGATGCACGTCGAGATGGCGAGTCGCGAGTTCGCCGAGATCGAGCTCATCGCGCCGATCGCCCAGCGGATGGACGCGGCCGTCGGCATCATCGACGTGAAGAGCTACTATATCGAAACCCCCGCCGATGTCGCCGACCGCGTGCGCCTTTGTCTCCAGCACGCTCCCGCCGGACAGCTCGTTTTCGCCCCTGACTGTGGCCTGAGTCAGACCGCGCGCTGGGCCTCGACGCAGAAGCTGGCGAACATGGTCGCGGGCGTGCGGGCGGTGCGGAAGGAACTCGGTCTTCCGACGGCATGAATGCGCCAAGTGCGTTGCGGCGGGGCCCCGCTCCCGGCCCATGATCGTCCCTGCGCTCCAGGACGAAGCCTTCCTCGCCGATGTGCGATCCGCGCGCGGGGAGCGGCCACCTGGCCGGCTTTTCGTCTGGTGGCTCGGGCAAAGCGGTTTTCTGATCTGCCACGCGGGCGACTGCCTGTTGTTCGATCCCTATCTCAGCGATGCGCTGACCCGGAAATATGCGGGGACCGACAAGCCTCACGTGCGGATGTCGGCGCGCGTCGTCAATCCGGCGCAGCTCGATTTTGTGGGCGTCGTCACCTCATCGCATCTCCACACGGATCATTTCGACGCGGAAACTCTGGCGCCGATCCTCGCGGCGAATCCGTCTGCCAGGCTGGTACTGCCGGCGGCAAACGTGGCGGGTGCGACTCAGCGACTGGGCGCCGCGGGCGCGGCGCGTTTGGTGCCGCTGGCCGACGGCAGCCGCACGCAGGTCGGGCGGTTTGAAATCGAGGCGGTGCCCGCGGCGCACGAGGAACTCTTGCCGGAATACGCCGGCTTTGTCGTCAGCGTCGGAGGTTTTCTAATCTACCACAGCGGCGACACCGTCTGGAATCGCACCCTGGAGGAGCGGTTGCGGCCGCTCGCCGTCGATCTCGCGCTGCTGCCGATCAATGGCCGGGCGCCGGAGCGCCGTGTGGCGGGCAACCTGGACGGAGTCGAAGCCGCCCGGCTCGCGCATGCCATCGGTGCGCGCTGGGTGGTGCCCTGCCATTACGAAATGTTCGCGTTCAACACCGCGTCGCCCGATTGCTTCGCCACGGAGTGCGCGCGGCTCGGCCAGCGCTGCGCGGTGCTCCGCGCGGGAGAACGCTGGACGTTCCCGCCGGCTGAGCCCCCTTTGCGCTGACCATGAAAAAACTAAAAGTTGTCGGGCTGAACTTCGATCACATGCACATGGGCGATTTGCTGCGCAAATGCCATGAGCACCCGGAGGTGGAGATTGCGGGCATTTGCGACGACGACCCGGCGCGGATGCAGCCGGTGATCGCCGCGTTGCAGCTGCCGCCGGGGCGCGTGTTCACCGATCCGCATCGCTGCCTCGCGGCGACGCAGCCCGATTTCGTGGTGTTGTGCCCGGCCACGGCGCGGCACGCGGAATACGTCGAGCTGGTCGCGCCCTACCGGCCGCACCTGTTCGTGGAGAAGCCGTTCGCCTCGACCCTGCGCGAGGCGGATCGGATGATTGCCGCGGCCAGGAAATCGAAACGGCTGCTCGCGATCAACTGGCCGCTGCGCTGGTCGGCGCCGCATGCCACCGCGCACCGGCTGCTGCGTGAGGGCCGCATCGGCGCATTGCAGGAGGTGCATTACTACGGCGGCAACCGCGGTCCGCTCCGGCACACCGCCGACAAAATCGAAACGACGCCGACGGCGGCGATGAAGCGTCGGAGCTGGTTCTACCGCAAGGCCGAGGGCGGCGGCTCGCTGCTCGACTACCTCGGTTACGGGGCGACGCTCGGCACGTGGTACCACGACGGAGCGAAGCCGCTGGAGGTCACGGCGGTGGTCGATGCCCCGCGCGGACTGGAGGTCGACGAGCACAGCGTGACCATCGCCCGCTATCGGGCGGGACTTTCAAAGTTCGAGACGCGCTGGGGCACGTTCACCGATCCGTGGGTCCACCAGACCCAGCCGAAGTGCGGCTTCGTGCTCAAGGGCGAGGAGGGCACGATCAGTTGCTTTGACTACGAACCGACGATCCGGATCCAGACCCGGTCCACGGTCGCGGGCGAGGAAATCCCGGTGGATGTGCTCCAGCCGCCGTTCCAGGACCCGATCCAGTATTTCGTGCATTGCCTGCGCGAAGGCCGGCCGGTGGAGGGTCCGCTCTCGCCCAAAATCTCCCGCATCGGCCAGCAGATCATCGACAGTGCGAAGCTCAGCGCGCGGCTGGGAAAAACCGTGCCGCTCGTCGGCTGACCTCATGAGCCCGCCCGCTGACTCCACCGGTTACGGCCTCAGCGCCGTCGCAGCCACGGGTTCCATAGTCGCACCGGTGCTCGCTTATCTGCCGCCGCGCCCGCGCAGTTACCGCCCCAAAATCGGACTGATCGGCTGCGGCGGCATCGCGGAGCATCATCTGCGGGCGTATCGGGCGATGGGGTTGGAAGTTACCGCGCTCTGCGATCGCGACCGGGCACGGGCGGAGAAACGCCGCGCGGAATTCTTTCCCGCGGCGACGGTGTGCACCGACCACCGCGAGGTGATGCGCCAGCCCGACATCGAGGTAGTCGATGTCGCGCTGCACCCAGGCGAACGTGTGGCCGTGATCGAGGACGCGTTGCGCGCCCGCAAACACGTGCTGAGCCAGAAGCCGTTCGTGCTCGATCTCGACATCGGCGAGCGACTCGTCGCGCTGGCCGATGCGCAGCAGGTGCGCCTGGCGGTGAACCAGAATGGCCGCTGGGCGCCGCACTTCAGCTATCTGGCGGCGGCGATTCACGGCGGGGTGGTTGGGGAGGTGGCGAGCGTCGATTTCACGCTCCAATGGGATCACACTTGGACGGCCGGCACGGCGTTCGATGAGATTCACCACCTGGTGCTCCTGGATTTCGGCATCCACTGGTTCGATCTCGCCGCGCTGTTTTTGCGCGGCCGGCCGCCCGGGCGAGTCTGGGCGAGCGTGGCGCGGACGTCTTTCCAGCAGCTGAAGCCGCCGCTGCTCGCGCACGTGGCGATCGACTATCCCGGCGCGCAAGTGCGGATAAACTTCAATGGGCACGTGCAGACGGGGCCGGAAGATCGCACGGTCGTCTGCGGCAGCCGCGGCACGCTGCGCAGTTCCGGCCCGAGCTTGTCCGAGCAAACCGTGGTCCTGCACACCCCGGCTGGTCACGCGAGTCCCGCGCTCGACGGCACGTGGTTCACCAGCGGTTTCCAGGGCGCGATGGGCGAACTGCTCTGCGCGATCGAAGAGGGCCGCGAGCCAACACACAGCGCGCGCCGCAATCTCGAAAGCCTGGCGCTCTGCTTCGCCGCCATGGCGAGCGCCGACTCCGGGCAACCGACTGTGCCCGGCACCGTGCGGCGGGTGTGAGAGCAGGAGCTGTTGATCTCATCGGGCCCGGCTGCGGCCCGGCGCTCGTAGTTCCGCCTTCAGGCGGAAGTAATTTCGAAGC
>JBKJRG010000526.1:0-5243 GCA_046594805.1 Opitutaceae bacterium
CGCCCGCGCTGGCGACGCTCGTGGGGCACGCGGGCGTCGTCCAGCGACGCCCCTACCCAGCCATTCCAAAATGCCGACCTCAGCTCCCGGTCGCCGTCATCTCGAACGGCGCCGTGAATTTCTCCACGCACGGTTCCATCGCCTTGCGCTTTCGATAGAGCGTCGATTTGTCGATCTCCAGGATGCGCGCCGCCTCCTCGAGCGAGGCGCTGTTGGCGACCACCATCTGGATGTGGGCGCATTCCAGCGCATGCAGGCTGATCGGGCCGCCGACCTGGTAACGCGCCGCCGCCGGTTGCGCGAGCAGCGACGGGAAATCCCCCGCCTCCAGCGCGGAGCCATGGGAAAGAATCGCGGCCCGCTCAATCACGTTGCGCAGTTCGCGCAGGTTCCCCGGCCAGGCGTAGCTTTCCATCACCCGCTTCGCTCCGCTGGTAAACCCGGGCGATACCCGGCCGAGCTCCTGGCAAACCGACTCCAAAAATGTCTCGGCCGCGGCCATGATCTGCGGCGGCCGGCTCCGCAAGGGCGGCACATCGATCGCGATCACGTTGAGCCGATAATAAAGATCCTCGCGGAAACGACCGGCGGCCACCTCTCGCTTCAGGTCGCGATTCGTCGCCGCGATAATCCGCACATTCGCGCTCCGCGACGCCGCTTCCCCCACCCGCTCGTATTGCTTCTCCTGTAACAAGCGCAGCAATTTCGGCTGGATCGACATCGGCAGGTCCCCGATTTCATCGAGGAACAACGAGCCGCCGTCCGCCGCCGCGACCTTGCCCCACGTATCCTGCACCGCGCCGGTGAACGCGCCCCGCACATGCCCGAAAAGATCGCTTTCCAGCAGCTCATGGCTGAGGCACGGACAGTTCACCGTGACGAAAGCCTTGTGGCGAATCGGGCTGTTGGCGTGGACCGTCTGCGCGAGGATCGATTTGCCGGTTCCTGTTTCGCCTAGGATGAGGATCGCGGCATGGGAATTCGCGGCCCGCAATGCCAGCTCGAGAATCCGCCGCGCGGTTTCATCACTGCTCATCACCTTGGGCAGCACCTGCGGCATCGCCGCCGGCTCCTTCACCAGCCGCTTGGCCAAGCCAATCGGCTCGGCCAGCGCGTGGGTTCTCACCGTCGCGTGCAAGGTCTCGATCGCAAACGGGCTGATCACGTGCGAACAAACGCCGTGGTCCTTCAATCGCGTCACCAGCTTCCGGTCGTCGGGGCCGACCAGCGCGATAATGGGAAGCTGCGGGAGGCGCCCATGAAGCGACTCCACCACTGCGATCGCGTCGTCATCCTGCATCTTCAGGTCAACGCACGCGGCCTGAAATTCATCCACTTCCAGCAACTGCCCGACCGCCGCCCGGGTGCTGGCGGTCTTTACGCGGAAGGGGTCGGAGGAAAACCCCCAAGCCGCCATCCGGCGGTTTTTTCGTTCGTCGCCAACCAGGAGTAATTTCATCGCAGACAGAGTGAAGTGAACCGGAAGAGAACGGTCCTATCGTAACTCTATGCAGCTCTGCGCGAAATCAGGCGGCACATGGCCGATGCAGTCCGGCGAACCCCCGCTGGTCTCCCCGGACGTTTCCCGATTAGGAGACCATTACGCCAAAACCCCCGCTCCGGCGAAGGGCGGGCAGCTAAGGAAACGGGTCGGATTAGCGGTTCGAAAGAAAAAACCAGGTAGCCACTCCCGCCATCGCGGCAAAAAATATGAGCACGCCCACCACGATGGAGATATTCACTTTGGTCGTGCGGCGGTGAACATTCACCTCTGGGACGCCGGAGCCTTCTTTATCGATCGACATGGCAGGACTACGATGGACCGCGGCTTTCGCGTTTGGTTCGTCGAGCCGGGGCTCACGGGGGGTCCGGGGAGCGAAAGGCACCACTCTGGCCCTACGGGTTTGGTGCGACCCGCACCGCAACAACACGCACGGCCGCGCGTGTTTCTACGCGGCGCATTCCTTTCGCCTGTTTTTCCCCTTGCCGCATTTTGACGTCAATCCCATGGCCCACGTACTCATAATCGAGGATGACGATGATGTCCGGGGCGTGCTGGCCCTCGCGCTGCGTCGCAGCGGACACAAGACGACCGAAGCGCGGGATGGACGCGAAGGCCTCGCGATGCAGACGGAGCTGCCCGCCGACGTTGTCATCACTGATATTGTGATGCCGGAAATGGAAGGAACTGAAACCATCATGGAGCTCCTCCGCATTGCCCCGAAACTGCCGATCATCGCGATTTCCGGTGTGACCAATGCCAGTCTTTACCTCGCCGCCTCCCGCGGACTCGGAGCAAAAGTCACGCTCGGCAAACCCATCCCGCCGGCGCGACTACTCAGTGCGGTGGAAGAAGCGCTGGCGTGGAAACGCCGGGCGGCGCGTTTGGATGCCGAGCTGGTGTGACGTTGCTTCGCCCCACCGAATCGCGGCAAAAATTGCCGCTTGAAATCGGGATTGATTCGTCGGGGACCGCGCGCCACGTTCTCGCCTCCCTTGGGGACGCTTAGCTCAGTTGGTTAGAGCACCTGCTTCACACGCAGGGGGTCCGCGGTTCGAGTCCGCGAGCGTCCACCATCCTTCGCCGCCGCGCAGCTCAGGCGATGGATCCACTCCGCCGCTCTATCCGTCGGAGAACGCGCCCACCAGCGGCGGATCCCCGCTCCGGATGGCACGGCCATTCCATGCGCGAAGCTGCGCAACGACGGCAAAGATACTCCTCAGCGCGGGTCACGCTTTCCGGGTCGCCACCGGCTTTTTCCGCGCGGGAAAAAGCGTGTGGCATATCTCACAGCGCGTCCCATCGCAGCCCCAGGCGCTGCAGTGCTCGCGCCCATAATAAATTATCCGCAGGTGCAGAGGATTCCAGTGTTCGCGGGGAAAGAGTTTCTTCAAATCCAGTTCTGTCTGCCGGACGCTGCGCCCGTCCGTGAGTTTCCAGCGCTGCGCCAACCGGTGGATGTGAGTATCGACGGGAAAGGAGGGCACCCCAAACGCCTGCGTCATTACCACGCTGGCCGTCTTGTGACCCACGCCGGGCAGCGCCTCGAGCGCCTCGAAGGTGCGGGGCACCTCCCCGGCGTGTTTTTCCAGGAGGATTTTCGAAAGACCGAGGATGGCCTGCGCTTTGCGGGGAGCCAGCCCGCAGGGTCGCACGATCGCGTTGATTTGCTCCACCGTCTGCAGGGCCATCGCCCCGGGCGTGTCGGCCAGCGCGAACAGTTGTGGCGTCGTCTGGTTGACGCGCTTGTCCGTGCACTGGGCCGAGAGCAGCACCGCGATTAGCAGCGTATACGGATCCCGGTGAGTCAGCGGGATGGCCGGCCGGGGATAGAGTTCGGCGAGTCGCTGATCGACGTAGGCGGCGCGGGCGGCGCGCGTGGGAAAGGGACTGGGCCTGGCCATTGCTCCCATCAGGGCGGCCGGACGGTAAAGTGCAAACCGGGCCCAGCGCCGTGACCGCCCCGCGCCCGGTGCGCATCTCAGTTTCTGGACAGCGCGAACGTGGCACGGGCGTCCCGCCCGTGGACGGCGCTCCGCGCCGCCCACATGGGCAGGATGCCCATGCCACCCACGGGCAAGATGCCCGTGCCACGACAGGCTCCGACGCGCTGTCCAGAAACTGAGATGCGCCCCCGCGCCGGTTTTCGCCCAAATCGCGGTTGCGCGACATCGGGGCGCGCCTACCGTCCGGCCTTATGTCTTCGTCCCGCGACCTGCTCGCTCCCACCGACACGTTTGCCCGTCGCCATCTCGGCGATGACGCAACCGACACTGCGACGATGCTGGCCACGCTGGGGTATGCCTCGGTGGAGGCGCTGGTGGACGCGGCCGTGCCCGCCGCCATCCGGCGCGCGCCGCTCGAGCTTCCCGCGGCCATCGGCGAAAGCGCGGCGCTGAACGAACTGCGCACCATCGCCGGAGAGAATAAGGTCTTCCGCAGTTTTATCGGGTTGGGATATTACGACACCTACACGCCCCCGGTGATTCAGCGCAACATCCTCGAGAACCCGGGATGGTACACCGCCTACACTCCTTACCAGGCGGAGATTTCCCAGGGTCGCCTGGAAGCGCTGCTCAATTTTCAGACGCTCGTCACCGAACTGACCGGCCTCGAGATTGCGAATGCCTCGATGCTCGACGAGGGCACCGCTGCCGCCGAGGCCATGATGATGTGCCACCGGCTGAAGGAAGGCGACACGGCGGCCCACCGGAATTTCTTCGTCTCGGAAAAATGTCATCCCCAGACCATCGACATCGTGAAGACGCGGGCCAAGCCGCTGGGAATCGAAGTGATCGTGGGTGATCACCAGACGACCAAAACCGGACCCGAGTGCTTCGGCGTGCTCGTGCAATACCCGGACACCTCCGGCTCCGTCCACGACTTCGAGGCCTTCTTCACCGAGGCACATGCCAATGGCGCCTTCACCATCGTCGCCGCGGACCTGCTCGCGCTGACGCTGCTGCGGGCGCCGGGCGAGTTTGGCGCGGATGTCGCCGTCGGATCCGCCCAGCGCTTCGGGGTGCCCCTGGGTTTCGGCGGGCCGCACGCAGGCTTTCTCGCCACGAAGGACACATTTAAGCGCCAGATGCCAGGCCGGCTCGTGGGGGTTTCCAAAGATGCCCAAGGCGATCCGGCCATGCGGCTGGCGCTCGGCACGCGCGAGCAACATATCCGGCGCGACAAGGCCACGTCGAACATCTGCACCGCGCAGGTCCTGCTCGCGGTCATGGCCTCGATGTACGCCGTCTACCACGGACCCGAGGGCCTGACGCGGATCGCGCGGCGAATGAAGTTGCTGACGGAGTTATTAGCCGCGGGAATCCGCGCCGCTGGCGGCAAGGTTAATGCGGAACCGGTTTTCGACACCCTGACGGTCACGGGGGTGTCCGCGGCCCGCGTCCATGCCGCCGCGGAGGCGAAAAAATTCAACCTGCGCGTGGTCGACGAATACACGGTTGGGATCGCCCTCGATGAAACGGCGACGACGGAAGACGTCGACGCGCTGCTCTCCTTCTTCAGCGAGTCCGCCCGGCGGCCGACGGAGGTCGAATCGGTCCTGGCCAGCTTCGCTGCGCCTTATGCCCGCACCAGCGCGTTTCTCGATCACCCGGTGTTCAACCGCCATCACACGGAGCACGAGATGCTCCGCTACATCAAGCGACTCGAGTCGAAGGATCTTTCGCTGGTGCACTCGATGATTTCGCTGGGTTCCTGCACGATGAAGCTGAACGCCACGAGC
>JBKJRG010000595.1:0-5009 GCA_046594805.1 Opitutaceae bacterium
TCGCCGACGCCGCCAGCTGACTCCTCACCTCGACGTTGGACTCCGTCACTGCCAGCGAAGCCAGCGCCAGCGCCGTCGCCGCCGTGGCCGCGTTGGCGTCACCCACCAGCCGCACCGCCCAGACCCGCACGTGCGGGTCCGCATGCCTGAAGAGTCGCTGCGCCTGGGCTTCATCGAAGCCACCGCTCAGATTAAGCGCCCATAACGCCTCGAGGGCCAACTGGCCGGGCTGGTTGCGTTCCAACTCTGTGCGCAGCGCCGCCACGACCGAGGGATCGCGTCGCTCGCCCAGCACCTGCCGGGCGGCATCGCGCCACCAGCGATTCTCGTGGCGCAACAGCCCCGCCAGTTCCGCCGATGTTTTCTTCCGAAGATCGAACGCGGCCTGGCCCGGCTGCGCGTCCCGCGCCCTCAGCCGGTAGATCCGTCCGTCCTCGGGCGTGATCTGGCCCTCGTGATTGCGGTAATGGTTGATCTGAAAATCGCGCCAGTCGGCGAGGTAGATCGCTCCATCGGGCCCGTGCTTGATGTCGACGGGCCGGAAATTCCTGTCCTCGGTCCGAATCAGCGCGTCCACGTCGTGTGTCTCGAACGTGGCGCCGCGCGGCCGAATCTCGGCGAGCGGCAGGTACTGGTTCATCGGATCAATCGCGATGAGCTTGCCCCGGTAGCGCTCCGGCAGGGCGGCCCCCTCGTAAATGAGGAAATTATGCGAGAAGCGCTTCACCTTCTCGTGCGACATGGCTGGGAAATAGCCGAACGCATACGGGTTCGAGAGCTCCCCATGTTTCTCGAATCCCTTCCGGAGATATCCGCCCTGCACGTAGTGGAAGCCCCGCGTATCCCCGCCATTGTGACCGGAAAACACGCGGCCCTTGGCGTCGATTTCACAACCGAAGGCATTACCCCCGCCCTCGGCAAACACCTCGAACCGCCGGGTCTCGGGCTCGTAGCGCCAGATGCCCTGCCCGACCATGTGCGCAATGGGCGCGGGATCGAGCCCCGGGCGCACGATGTCGCACGTCACGGTGGAGCCGACCGCACCGTACAGCCACCCGTCCGGGCCCCAGCGCAGGGAGTTGGCCACGGAGTGCGTGTCTTCCAGGCCGAAGCCGTCCAGCGCGGCGGTCGGCGGCCCATCCGGCACATCATCGTCATCCTGATCCGGATACCACAGGAGCTGCGGCGGCGAGAGCACCCAGACCCCGCCACGGCCGCGGCAGACCGCCGTGGTGATGTTGAGCCCCTCGACAAAGGTGGTCTGCTGCGCGAACGAGCCGTCACCCTTCACGTCCTCGAGGATGACGATCCGGTCGCGCCCCTTGAACATCGCCTTGGCGGGCGTGTCGTACGGCGGCGCGGGCTTTTTGCGGTCGTATCGGATGCGCCACACGCTGTCGCGTGACAGGAGGGTGAGGCCGGCCGGTTCCGGATACTGCCGATACTGCACGACCCACATCCGGCCGCGCTCGTCGAAGTTGAGGAACACTGGCTGGGCCACGGCGGGCTCTTGCGCCACCAGATCGACGGCGAGGTCCGACGGAGTCTGCAAGCCGCTCCCGGCCGGAGTGGCGGCTGGACGATCGGGCGGTTGGCGCGCCGGATCGGGCTGGGCCAGCCCCGTCGCGGCCCCCAGCAGAAACAAGGCGAACTTCGCCACCGGGATGAACGATTGAGCGCGATGGAGTGTCATGGGGGCGAAAGGCCAGGTCAGAGTCGCAGGTTGGCGCCGAACGAGACCAAGGGGGACATGTGCTTGATCGAGCGGGCGCGGCCGCCAAAAAACTCCGTCGCGGAGTCCGGCTCATTGAAGACGTTCGAGATATCCAGGTAGAAATCCAGGTTACGGGAAAAGTTGTAGCGGGTCTTGATATCGAGCGTGCGACGCATGCTCGTGTACTGAAGCAGGGATTGTCGCTGGTTGTATGAAATCAGGTAACGATTGGTGTAGTTGTACTGGAAGCGGAGCGTCAGGCGGTTGCGGATGTACGAAATGCCGGCGTTGGCGATGAACGGATTGAAGCCGGGCACCTCGCTCGTCGAGGCGAGCATACCGCCGCTCTCGTAGTTGCCTGCGATCTGCATGCGCGTGTACGTCGCGAAGGCCCCCAGTCCGGACCAGACTCCCGGCAGCCGGGTGAACTGCTGATTATAGTTGATCTCGATACCCTTCACCTTGGCCGAGCCGCCATTGTACTGCGTGCTCAGGGCGTAGCCGGCGTATTCTCCGCCGAAACCGTTGTCGGTGCCCGACGCGACGGTGGCGCCGCCCGCCGTATAGATGAAACGCTTGATCTCCTTCAGGAAGAGGCCGACCGACACCACTCCGGCGGGCTCGTAGTAATACTCGGCCGAGAAATCGAAATTATCCGCGATTTGCGATTTCAACCCGGGGTTGTTGGTCGAAATCGTGCGGTTGTCCTCATTCACGGATGTGCGTGGAATAAGCTGGCCGATCGACGGGCGCCCGACATTCGTCGCGTAGCTCAGCCGCGTGATGAGCGACCGCCAGGGGGAATACTTGAAATGCAGGCCGGGCAGCACATCGCGCGTCTGGCCGGTCCGCTTCTGCCGACCCGAGAACTCCACCAGCGTGCGGCGACGCAGTTCCGCATCGGTGACCGTGCCGACCCAGGCGGCACGGCGCGCCCGTTCGTCCGGGGTGATGCCGGAAAGGGCGCCCTCGCCCTCCACTTCCGTGGTTTCGACGCGCACGCCCCCGAGGATGGACAGTTGGGCGAGATCGATGTTGCCCATGAGGTAGTAGGCCGTGATGTCCTCCTGGAAAACCTGGTTGCCGGTGCGGTTTGCACTGATGTTCCGGACGATGTCTTCGCGAAAATGCTGCGGATTGGCCAGGAGCACCTGGTCGATGCCCACCCGGCCCTGGCCGGCGTATTGCGGGTAGGGCAGTTCCGGATACCGCGAGAGCTTCGTGTCCGGCAGGGGCATCCCGCGGCCGAACTGCGCGAGATTGTCGTCGTTGACTCCCGTCGCGGGATTGAGCCCCATCACGCCATCGGGGCCCACGTAGGTCGCGCGAAACGACGTGTCGCGCAGGATGCGCTCCTGATTCCGCAGGCGGGCGCCGGTCTTGATCCAGGCGGGCACCGGGGTGTCGAACCGCCTGGTCAGATTGACCGCCGCGCCGAGGTAACGGTCCTTGCCGTTGCGCTGGCTGCTGTTGTAGAGATTTTCGGTGTAGCTTGAGAGCTGCGTGACATCCGGTCCCGCGGTCTGGCGGATGTAGGGGAAGTACGGATCGTCCTTGCGCTCGACGGTGAAGCCGATGCCGCGGGCGATGAACGAGATTTCCCGCGTGCCGGGATAGTTCGTCTCGGAAAACGATTTGTAGGCATCGTAGTCGAGATCGACGCTCGCGTACCGGTGCACGGCACCGACCTGGATGTTGTGGGAGTTGTTCTCCTTGTTCAGGTATTGCGGACGCAGGGTCAGGGTGCTGGCGGCGACGGGCCGGATGGCGGTGAAAGTGTCGGTGTAGCCCGGGACGATCCCGCCCGTTCCGGTGAAGTTGCCGTTCGCATCGACGCTGGCGATGGACTGGTTCGTCGACCACGTCGCGAGGTAATCGGTCTTGTGCTCGCTGCTGTGATTGAGCGAGCCGTTGACAAAGAAGCGCACGCGCGGGCTGAGCTTGAAGTCGAACCGCACGGTCGCACCCCAGCGGGTGCGTTCAATCCGGGCATCCTGGAACCCCGCATTGTAGGTGTAAGCGGGCCCGCGCACCCCGTCGGGCAAGGATTGATACGCCTGGGTTGATTGATCCAGCAGCGACGGGACGACGCGGTACCCGAGGTTCACCGCCACCCCGAGGCGGTCCGCAAACACCTCGGAATACGAAAGGGCATAGCTGCGGGGCTCGGGCCAGGCCGTCTCCCGGGCGTCGAAAGGACGCCAGATTGTGCCCAGCGCGCCGCGGATCCGGCGCTCGCCCGAGCTGTCGAACGCACTTTTCGTCACCAGGTTGACCGCGCCTCCGATGGAATCGCCATCCATGTCGGGGGTGGGTGACTTGACGACCTCCATCCGCTCGATCGCATCGGCGTTGCTCTGTTCGAATTGAAACTCGCGCGAAGAGCCGGCCGAGGCGGCCTCGGCCGCCCGGTTGCCGTTCACCGTGACGGTGCTGAGATTCTGGCTCATGCCGCGAATGCGCACGTAGCGAATGTCGCCGTCCATCGACTGCCCCTCCACGCCCGGCAGCCGGATGAGGAGGTCGGCGGGATTGCCGGCGAGATCACCAAAGGCGTCGGCGGAAACGATGCTCTTCACGCCGGGCGACATCCGCTGCAGGGTGATGGCCTGCGCGTTGCCCTCACGTTCGCCCGCCACCACGAACTCACCCAGGGTGTAAATCGCGGAGGTGAGCTTCGCATCGTGGCGCGCCACCGAACCGGGCGTAACGCTCACCGGAATATTCATCCGCTCCAGCCCGGTATAGGATACGGACAGCACGAGATCGCCCGGCGGAACATTAGCCAGCCGGTAAACGCCCTGGTTGTCGGTGAGCACCGCGCGATCGGTGCCCACGATGGTCACGCGGGCGCCTTCCAATGTGCGGTTCGTGGCGGCGTTTGACACCGTGCCGGTGAGGATGGTCTGAGTCGCGGGCGAGAGGGCCGGGGCGGCGGGGTCGGCGGCCGGAAGTCTGCCGGCGGCAAGGTGCGCCAGGGAAAACGCGACGAGCATTCGTGAAATGAGATGCGGAGGGGTCATCAGGTAATTGGATTGAGAGTTCAGCTTGAAAACCAGAACGGTTCCTGAACGCGGCGGCGAGATTCATCTGTGAAAGTGCAGCTCAGCTTTCGCTTCCTGCCTGAACTCCAAGGCTTCGGGTAGCTTAGTGGTCTCTTTCGTAAATGTGCTCACCGATTATCGGCCGCGAGGTCAGGTAAGGAATACGTTGGCGAGGTTGTGAAATGGACTACTTTGTTTTTTCGTCGCGATCGTGATTCACGCGAAGTCGCGAAGACGCGAAGTCGTGATGG
>JBKJRG010000599.1:0-6391 GCA_046594805.1 Opitutaceae bacterium
GGTGGCGCTGACCGGCCGCTACGTGGTGTTTTCCAACGAGCTCTTCGACGCGCAGCCCTTCAGCCGATTTGTGTTTCGTGACGGAGGGTGGCGCGAGCTGGGCGTGCGAATAAACAAGGGCGCATTGGAGGAGACGGAGATGATTCCCGCGCCCGAGAACCGGGCGAACCTGGCCGCGCTGCCACTGGTTGCGCCGTCGGGATACCGGATCGATGCGCCCCTGGCATCGGTCTCGCTCCTGCGTGAAATCGCCCGGCAACCCTGGACGGGACTGTTCGTCGCGTTCGACTACGGGAAATCGTGGCGAGAAATCACGGAGTTCACGCCCGCCGGCACGGCGCGGGCTTATTTCCGTCACACCCAGTCCAATGACCTGCTGGCGCGGCCGGGCCAGCAGGACCTCACCTGCCATGTTTGTTGGGACTGGCTGGTGGCCGCCCTCGCCGCAGAAGGCTTCATGACGCCGCAGGTTGAATCCCAGGAGGCCTTCTTCGTTCACCATGCCGGGGACACCCTCGCGCGTATCGCCGAAGCGGAGGCGGAAAAGCCGAGTCAGAAGAAACGGTCTCTTCTCCAGCTCCTGCATCCCGTCCATTTGGGCCAGAAATTCCAAGTGCTGCACGCCAGTCGCGGATAGCTGCGGTTCGTCGAACTATGGAAAGCGCAGCTGAAGAGGTTAAAAGCGCATTACTGGAGAGAAGCAGGGCGGTCCAAGCCCAAGGCATCTACGCGGGGAAAAATGCCCTTGCCTAGCCTTGCCCGGAACCTTTACTTCCGACCCTTTAACCAACTCGAAACCATCATGGCCAGAATCTGTGCAATCACCGGTCGACGTCCCGTCAAGGGATCGATCATCAACCGCAAGGGTCAGTCGAAGAAGAGCGGCGGCATTGGCACGCACGTGACCAGCATCACGAAGCGCAAATTCCGACCGAACCTCCAGCGCATCCGGATTAAGACCGCCAATGGCGGCACCAAGCGCGTTTGGGTCTCCGTCAAGGCCATCAAGGCCGGCTTGGTGGAGAAGGCCTGAACCTCTTCTCCAGCCTGAAGAATCTGCACCCGCGGCGTTGTCCGCGGGTTTCTTGTTTCTGGTTGCCTTGGGTGCCGCGCCGGCGCCCCCTTGCCTGAACGCACCTACCGGTGTCCTACCGTCCAAGCATGGTTCCCCCCACGCCACCGTCCTCCAGCGCCAGTTCGGCGCCCGCCATCGGACTGAAGGTCGAGGCGGAGATGACGCGGTTGCTTTACCGCTCCGCGGGATTCGGGCTGTTTTCCAATGTCGTCCTGGCGCTGATCCTCGTCGCCGGGACAGCCGGCGCCCATCCAAATCGGCTGCATGTGGCCTGGCTGTCCGCCATGCTCGTGGTGGCGGTTGGCCGGGTGATTCTCAACCTGGCTTTTGCCCGGGCAAAACCTGCGAGCGTGGCACTGCCCCGTTGGCGCACACTTTTTATACTGGGGTCCACGGCGGGAGGCGTGGTTTGGGGCGCAGCGGGCTGGTATTATTTTGCCACCGAAGCACCGCACGCCCGGCTGCTCCTGGTCATGATTCTCGTCGGCTTGAACGCCGGCGCCGCGCGCTCGCTCGCCTCCGTGCCGCTGAGCTATCGCATCTACGTGGCGGCGACGTTTTCGCCCCTGATGATTCGCTTCCTCACTTACCCCGGAGGCGGCGGCTGGATGTTCACGGCGATCACCGTGACCTATGCCATCTTCCTGCTCAACACCGCAACCCTGCATCACACCGACCTGCGGCGCCTGTGGCAGCTCATCTATGAAAACGAGACCCTGGTGGCCACGTTGAACGAGGCGAAGGAGCTGGCGGAGGCGGCCAGCCTGGCGAAGAGCGATTTCCTCGCCACCATGAGCCATGAGATTCGCACCCCGATGAATGGCATCATGGGCATGATGCAGGTGCTGCAACACTCCCCGCTCAACGACAACCAGCGCAGCCAGGTGGAAATCGCCACCGGGTCGGCGGACACGCTGATGCGGTTGCTCAATGACATCCTCGATTTTTCCAAGATCGAAAGCGGCAAACTGGATTTCGAGTCGGTGCCTTTTCCCCTGGCCACGACGATCACGGATGTCGTCGCGTTGCTGCGCGCCCGCGCCAGCCAGAAACGGCTCGAGCTGGCCCTGGACCTTCCGCCCGATCTTCCCGCCTATGTCCTCGGCGACGCGGTGCGCCTGAAGCAGGTGTTGCTCAACCTGACGGGCAATGCCATCAAGTTCACCGAACGCGGCCGGGTGGAAGTCGCAGCGCGCGTGCTGCGCCGCGATGACCAAGTGGTCACGCTGCGGCTGAGCGTGCGCGATACCGGTATCGGCATCGACCCGGCCACGCAATCGCGGCTCTTCCAGGTTTTTTCGCAGGGCGATAGTTCCATGACGCGGCGATTCGGAGGCACGGGCCTCGGGTTGGCCATTTCCCAAAAACTGGCCCAACGCATGGGGGGCCACATCGCGGTGCAGAGCGAACCGGGACGCGGTTCGGAGTTTAGTTTTGAAATCACGCTTCCGCTGACCAAGGCACCCACGATTCCAACCGGCCTGCCGTTTGCGGGCGGACCGCGCCCGCTCACCGGCCGCTTGCTGGTGGTGGAGGACGATCGGGTCAACCAGCGCGTGATCGAGCTGCTGCTCGAGCGCATCGGGCTTAGTTCGGTCATCGTCAGCGACGGCGCTGCCGCGGTGGAGGTGGCGACGTTCGAGCCGTGGGATGCGATCTTGATGGATTGCCAGATGCCCGGGATGGACGGGTTGGAAGCCACGCGGCAAATCCGCCAGCGACTGAATGGCCGGCTGCTGCCGATCATTGCCCTGACCGCCAACGCCATGACGGGCGATCGCGAAGCGTGCGTGCTCGCAGGCATGGATGATTTTATCGCGAAGCCGGTTCGCCAGGAAGAGCTGCAGGCCTGCCTCGAGCGGTGGCTGCCCGTGGTGGAACCGACCGGCGCCTGAGCCGGCGCTCCTCGTGCTCGTGATCGTGCTCGCCCTGGAATGCGCCGAGCACGAGCAAGAGCACGATTACGAGCACGATCCTGACCGAGCAGAAGGCGGCACCCGCTCAAAGCGCCCGGAAGACGATGGCCGCGTTCTGTCCGCCGAATCCGAGGTTGTTGCTCAACGCCACCCGCACTCGTGCGCCCCGCGCAACGTTCGGCACATAATCGAGATCACAGTCGGGATCCGGCTCGTCGAGATTGATCGTGGGCGCAATCGTCTGCGATTCGATCGTCTTGACGCAGATAACCGATTCGATGCCGCCCGCCGCGCCGAGCAGGTGGCCGGTCATGGACTTGGTCGAGCTGATCGCCACCTTGCGCGCGTGATCGCCGAAGACTTTCTTGATCGCGAGGGTCTCGTACTTGTCGTTGTAAGGCGTGGAGGTGCCGTGGGCGTTGATGTAATCGATCTGGTCCGGCGAGACGCCGCTGCTGGCGAGCGCGCGTCTCATCGCCAGGGACAGCCCCTTGCCTTCGGGATCGGGCTGGGTGATGTGGAATGCGTCACTGGTGGCAGCGTAGCCCGCGAGTTCGCAGTAAATGCGCGCGCCCCGCGCGCGAGCGTGCTCGAAAGACTCGAGCACGACGACACCGGCGCCTTCGCCCATGATGAACCCATCGCGCTTCTGATCGAAGGGCCGGCTCGCTTTTTCCGGCGCGTCGTTGCGCGTGCTCATGGCCTTCATCGAGCAAAAGGCGGCATAGGCAAACGGCGTGATCGCCGCCTCGGTCCCACCCGCGATCATCACATCGGCATCGCCCCGGCGAATCGCATGCGCCGCTTCACCCAAGGCGTGCGTGCCGGTGGCGCAGGCGGAGACCACCCCGAAATTGGGCCCGCGCGCCCCGAGCTCGATTGCCACGAGCCCGGCGCACATGTTGCCGATGAGCGAGGGAATCGTGAACGGCGAAACTTTGCGCGGCCCGCGTTCTGCCAGCACCTTGAGCTGCGACTCGTAGGTGTACATCCCGCCGATGCCGGAACCAATGATCACGCCCACGCGGTCGCCGTCCTCCCGGTTCATCTCGAGACCGGAATCGCCCACGGCCTGGCGCGCCGCCACGAAGCCGAAATGCGTGTAGCGGTCGTTCCGCCGCGCCTCCTTGGGATCCATGTGTTGCGCTGCTTCCCAATCGCGCACCTCCGCGCCAATCTGGCTGGCAAACGCGGAGGGATCGAACAGCGAGACGCGCCGCACCCCCGATTTACCCGCCACCAGGTTCGCCCAAAACGTATTCGCGTCGTGACCGAGCGACGTCACCGTGCCCAAGCCCGTCACCACCACCCGGCGCAAAGAGGACGCAGATTCCATAAGCAAAATTAGCCGCCCGGCTCAGAAAGCAAAAAGGCGTCCTGCCAGAAATTTCCGCACATCGGAAACAGGCAGAACGCCGGAAAATCGCGAGGACCGCTCAGGCAGCGCCGGCCTTGGCCTTGATGTAATCGATCACCTGGCCAACCGTCTGGAGTTTTTCCGCGTCGGATTCGGGGATCTCGCCCTTGATCTCGTCCTTGAATTCCTCCTCAAAAGCCATGATGAGCTCGACCGTGTCGAGCGAGTCCGCGCCAAGATCGTCCAGAAACGAGGCTTGAGGCGTGATCTGCTCTTCATTCACGTTGAGCTGATTCACGATGATCTCTTTGACCCGCTGTTCGATGGTTTTTTGGTCGGCCATTTGTGCAAAAATTGAGAGGGCAGAAGCTGGTGCGGAGGCTTCACATCGCCATCCCACCGTCAACGTTAAAAACTTGTCCCGTAATGTATCCCGCTTCCTCTGAGCAAAGATAAGCCACCATGTTGGCGATATCGGCCGACTCGCCGAAACGCTTGAGCGGGACGACCTCCAGAATCTTCGCGGAAGCCTCCGGGTTATTCACAAATTCCGACGTCATGTCGGTCTTGATGAAGCCGGGCGCGACGGCGTTGACCGTCACGCTGCGGCTGGCGAACTCCCGCGCCAGGGTCTTGGTGAGCCCGATCATCCCGGCTTTGGCGGCGGAGTAGTTCGCCTGGCCGGCATTGCCCATGATGCCGCTGACCGAGGCGATGTTGATAATCCGGCCCCAGCGGGCGCGGGTCATGGGCCGGGCCAGGAGCTTGGTCCAATGGAAGCAGCTGGTCAGGTTCGTGGTGAGGACGTCGGTCCAGTCCGCTTCGCTCATCCGGAACAACAGGCCGTCGCGCGTGATGCCGGCGTTGTTGACCAGGATGTCGATGGTCGGAAATTCCTTCTGCAGTTCCTCCGTGGCCTTGGCGATGGCCGCCCCATCCGCCACATCGACGGCGAGCGCCTTGGCCTTGCCGCCCGCGGCGGTGATGGCGGCCGCGGTGGCGCCGCACGAATCAGCCGACTTTGAAACGCAAATGACGGTCACCCCCTGGCGGGCGAGCGTCTCTGCGATGGCTTTGCCGATGCCGCGTCCGGCGCCGGTAACGAGCGCCGTGCGTTGTTTGAAAGTAAGCATGGTGGGAAGCGCGGGGCGCGTCGGAGAAGGGAGAAAGGAGCAAGGAGCAGGAAAGAACAGATCGAAATGTTTTTCTTACTCCCTTCTCCCCCCTCCGTTCCCCGCGGCGCAACGCGCTCAGTAAACGTCCCGCTGGTAGCGCTTGTCCTTCTTCATTTGTTTCACGTACTCGGCGGCTTGCTCGTGGCTCAGCCCGCTCTGCTTGGCGATGACATCATGCAGGGCCACATCGACGTCTTTCGCCATGCGCTTGGCGTCACCGCAGACGTAGAAGTGCCCGCCGCCCTTCAACCATGCCCACAGCTCAGCCGCATTTTCCCGCATGCGATCCTGCACATACACCTTGAGCAGCTGATCGCGCGAAAACGCCGTGTCCAGCCGGGTCAGCACTCCCCGGCCGAGCCAGGCCAGCCATTCCTCCTCGTACAGAAAATCCGTTCCCTTCTTCTGGTCGCCGAAAAAAAGCCAGTTGCGACCCTTCGCTCCCGTGGCCTCGCGATCCTGCAGAAACGCCCGGAAGGGCGCCACGCCCGTGCCCGGCCCCACCATGATGCAATCCTTGGCACCGTCGTCCGGCGGGGCGAAGTGCGAATGCGAGACGAAAACCGGCACCGGCGTCGTCCCGATCTGCACCCGGTCCGAGAGAAAGCTCGAACACACGCCGACCCGCTCGCGCTGGTTGGTCTTGTACCGCACGATGGCCACGGTGAGGTGGGCTTCCGTCGGATGCAGCCGTCCGGAAGACGCCACCGAATAAAGACGGGGCATGAGCTTCCGGAGGTGATCCACGAATTCCTGCGCCGTCAGTTTCGCACTCGGAAACTCCGCCAGCAGATCCACGAATTCCCGTTCGAACAGAAATGTGGCCAGCACATCCTTCGACTCAGGGCTAAGCAGGCCGTTCAGTCGC
>JBKJRG010000906.1:0-3523 GCA_046594805.1 Opitutaceae bacterium
CTGTTCGGCGGGGATGAATCTCATTCACCAACCGGTTCGCCCTTCCAGTCCGACGCACGCACCTACATGCCGTTTCTCTTCCGTGTGTTCAGTGTGTTCCGTGGGCAAATTCAGTTACCTTGTTTGAATGGAGCCGGCTAAGTTAAGGCAGCTCTGCGTCTCGGCCGTTCACATCGTGGCGGGGGGCGGGAACTTCCGTTGTTGCCCGAGCTATGAGACGGGGGGAAGCACAGGAAGCGTAGTTGCGCCAGTGACATTGTTGCGCGTGGAATGGATTTTTCGGTTGCGGGCGGAGGAGGCCTCGAAAAGCTGCCACCACCCACCCTAACCGTTGAGATTTTCGCTGCCGAAACATCGACGTCAGTACTGTGTGCGCCAGGAGGCGCCTGCGTCGTGCCGTTTCGGAAAACGAAGTCCCCTGAACTAGAACTACCACCATGAATGCTTGCTGCTCGCTGCTCGTCCCTGTGCCTGTCCGTCGCGGACTGCTATCGTTGTCCCTCCTGTGTGTCGCTGCGCTCACTCTGCTGTCCTCCGGAATGCGGGCGGCTGAGGCCGGCGTGATTTCCGGCGCGGTGAGTAATTCCGCCACGGGCAATATGCTTGAAGGCGCAGCCGTGGAACTGCCGCAGCTTGGGCTGCGCATCCTAACCAATAACGCGGGTCGCTACACCCTCTCGGGCGTGCCCGCCGGCACCCATGAGGTGGTCGTCACTTACATCGGCCTGGATCCCATGCGGCAGACGATAACGGTCAGCGCCGGCCAGACCGCCGTGCGTTCGTTCGACCTGACGACCGCCATCTACAAACTCGAGTCGTTCAAAGTCACCGGCGAGCGCGAGGGCAATGCGGCCATGATCACGGAAAAGCGCAATGCCGACAACGTGAAGGACGTGATCGCGATGGATTCGTTTGGTTACCTGCCTAACATGAGCGCGGGCGAAGTCGTGATGCGCCTCCCGGGAGTGGCGGGCAGTCCGACCGACGAAGGCCTCGCCTACCGTTTCAACATCCGCGGCATGGACCCGGCGCTCAACAACGTGACGGTCGATGGCGGCTCGCTCACCACGCTCGGGACCAACCGTAGCTTCGAACTCCAGTCCATCACCGGCGCGATGTTCGAAGGCCTGGAGCTGATCAAAGGCCAGACGCCCGACAAAGGGGCAGACTCCCTCGGCGGCACGATCAATTTCAAATCACGTTCCACCTTCAGCATGCGGGAAAACAGCCGCACGACCTATAATTTCAGCGCGCGATATGCGCCCCCGTTCCTCGAGCAGACGCCGCTTCGTTCGCAACACCGCGCGCATCCCGTGCTCAACGTCACACACCAGCAGGTGTTCAGTGTTTTCGGGGGCGAGCGCAACCTCGGCACCTCGGTGAATATCTTCTACTCGGAAAACGCCGTGGGTGGTTTCGAGACCATCTTCAATCGCACCAACCTGCTGGACGGGCCCGCCCCGGTCTGGAATTACCAAACATGGGACAACACCAACAACCGCAAGCAGCAGAGCATCGCCTTTCGCACCGACTACAAGTGGTCGCCCACCACCAAGTTCTCCCTTGCGGTCACGGAGAACGATAATTTTGAGCGGCATCGCCGGCGCGTGCGTGTGACGGCTGCCGCCGGTGCCAACAACACCGTGCCCTCCGCCACCTCCGGAGTAGTGCCCGGCGAATTCACCAGCACCGTCACGGTCATTCGCCCCCTCGTAAACACCAACCAAAATATCGATGTGCAGATGGACGGCCCGCTCAACTACTACGTGCGGATGGGCCGGGTCGATTTCACCGGCGAGCACAATTACTCCAACTTCCTCGTCGAATATACCGCCGGCATCTCGCGGTCCACGCTCAACAGCGGCAACGGTCGCGGCGGCACCCTCAACATGCGGCTCTTCGATCCTTCGACGCAGGTCGTCGGCTCCCGGGTCGTCTTCGGTGGCGCGGGCTGGATCATCGACCAGTCACAGAGCGAGCGGCACCCGCGCTTCATCCAGAACGGCGGCCCCGATTTCACCAATCCCAACAACTACCTTCCGCGCCTCACCGACGGCCTCGTTCAGAGCCGCAACGAATCGGACCAGCTGCAGAAACAGTTCCGTTTCGACACGCGTTACCGGACACCGCTTGCCGCGCCCACTTTCCTCAAAACGGGTTTCCACTGGCGCTCGCTCCAGCTGGATCAATGGGGCAAGGACCGCCACCGGTGGAATTTCGTCGGCACCGATGCGTATAGCCCGACGCTGCGTGTGCCCCACGATCCGAACTATGTGAGCTACGATATGGTGAAGACGGGGCGAAAAATTCCGTTCTGGCAGTCACATATGGTGACGAAGGACGGCCGCCCGGCCGATCCGGCGCTGTGGAGCGAAGATCTCTATTACAACGAGCAACAGAAATACACGGGCACCAACGGCGTCACCGAAGCGATCGGGGCAGTCTATGTGATGGCGAACGGCCGTCTCGGCCGCGACGGCTTCCTCGGCCGAACCGGCTATCTCGGCGGCATTCGCTTCGAAGAGGTCAAGACCAAGAGCTTTGGGTGGGTGCGGGCCCGCCGCCCCTCCTCCGCCGCGGATCAACTGGCGGATCCGATTGGTTCCGCCACGAGAGACTATGCCAATACCGACCGCACCCTCTACGGCGGTTTCAAACAAAAATTCCCCAGCATCCACGCGTTTCACGATCTCACGAAGAATCTCAAGATGCGCGTCAGTTACTCCACCGGCTACGGCCGAGCGGGTCTCGGCAACCTGCTCCCCGGCGAGACGATTGTGGACAACGCCACCACCCAGACCCTCACCGTCAATAACCCCGGCATCAAGCCGCAGCAGGCGAAGAACTGGGATACGACGCTCGAGTATTATTTTGAGCCGGTTGGCAGCCTGACCATTGGTTGGTTCCACAAGGACATCCGGGATTTCATCATCACCAATCAGGAGACTCGCGTCATCCCCGGTGGCGTCGGCAACGGCTACGACGGCGAATACGAAGGCTTCATCGAGCGCACCTCGCTCAATGCCGGCACGGTCACCGTGCAAGGCTGGGAATTCGCCTACTCCCAGCAGCTCACCTTCCTCCCCGGAGCGCTGAAGGGCCTCGCCGCCTCCTTCAACTACAGTTGGACCGAACAGCATGGCCTGCGCGGGGGCACGCGTTATCTCACGGGCCGCGAAATCGCGAATTTCATTCCCCACGCGGCCAACGCCTCGCTCAACTGGCGCTACCGCAAGTTCAGCGTGCGCGCGCTCTATAACTTCACCGGCGAGAATGTCACTTCGGTCAATCTCGCCAATCCTGCGCTGAGCCAGTTCCGCTTCTCGATGAAAACGCTGAACGTCGGCTTTGGTTACCAGCACAAGCCCACGCTCGGCTTCACGCTCGACGCCTCCAACGTCCTCAACGAACCCCAGCGTTGGTATAACGGCTACAAGGACCGCATGTATCGCACGACGATCAATTTCGTCACGATCACCGCGGGCGTGAACGGCCGGTTCTAAGCGTGCTGAACTAGGGTAAA